>CAZSTC010000007.1:9054-55317 GCA_964609795.1 uncultured Verrucomicrobiota bacterium | reverse complement strand
GCATGGTAACCGACATACATTCTCTTGTCGCCCACCTTCTCCTTGGCAACGATTTCAGACATCTTGTTGAACTCGTCGGCCAGTGCCTTCCATTCGTCCGCATTGCGGGCCTGCATCCAGGGGCAGATCAGGTATCTGTTCCCCAGAATCTGGTTGAATTCAATCGACTTCTTGAGCTCGTCGCCCCGAAGCGTTTCCAGTCCCGTGTGGGTTCCGTAGCATTTCAGACCTTCGTCATCCATCATCTTGCGAAGCTCTTTAGCTGTTTTGCCGTAATATCCGGCATATTCCACTCCCGAATAGCCGATCTTCTTGATCGCCTTCAGTGTTCCGGGCAGGTCTTTGGCGCATGCCTCGCGTACCGAGTAAAGCTGTACTCCCACAGGGATCTTCTTGCCGGCCGCTTCCTCCGCAAAAGCCAAACGGGATGTCAATGCCATCGCCACTGCACCGCTAATGCCCAGACGAAGAAAATCTCTGCGCGTGCAGGCTCCATGATTCAAAGTATTCGAAAAACTCATATCTCTATTCTTTCTTACGGGAAAGCTCCTCCGATGCCTCAAGAGTCACTCTTGAACTCGGCACCCGGAATAAATTTCCCATCTCTCAATGGGACGATTCTATTTGACCTGCTCCAAAAAGTCGAGCCCCGGATGAAGTTTTTTGAGATTTCTATTCAGGCTTGCCTTTTTCTCCTTCTATCCGCACAATAGTCCGAGCGTAAACGAGAGACTAAAAATAAATTTTATGAACCAAAAAATAATCGCCCTAACAAGCGCAATCGTGCTGAGCCTTGTTTGCTCAGCTTCGGCTGCCGAGAAAATCAACACCCTCATTATTTCCGGTGATGACGTCGGCGCTCACCCCTGGCGCATAACCCAGGAGGAATACCGTAACATGCTGTTGAATACCGGCAAATTCGATGTCCGTATCTCCGAAGATATGAACATTCTGGAGTCCTCCAAGGCACTGGCCAAGTATGACCTCATCTTTTTTGTCCGCGCCAACGTTTCCAACGAACCCCTCTCAGATCAGGCTAAAGCCAACCTGGAGTATTTCGTAAGCAACGGCAAGGGACTTGTGATCAATCACATGGCCAGTGGCTCATTCCCCGAGTGGCTAGAGTTCAAAAAAATGTGCGGCATCTACTGGAGCCCCAAGGACGGCTCCGGTCATGCTCCCGGAACGTACGTCTTTGATGTAACCGTCCGCAATCAGGATCACCCTATCACCAAAGGGATGGAAACTTTCCAGGCCGATGATGAGCTCTATTCCGCTCTGGTCGTAACTCCGGGAGTCAATTTCGATATCCTGGCAACTGGTAAAACCACCTTTAAAGGACGCGAAGGCCTTGATGAACCCCTGGCCATTACCCTCGATTACGGCAAGGGCAGAGTCTTCAATCAGTTCTTCGGGCACGATAAGAAAGCCCTCGAACGCGAAGGCGTGATTAAGCTGATTCAGCGCGGCAGCGAATGGGCCGCTACAGGTTCCGTCGAATAATCGCCCACTGCGGCAATTTAAAAAAAAGGACGTACTGCGAAGTACGTCTTTTTTATTATCCGCGTCGGCCTCTAGCCCCATAAATGCTCCAGGAGCACCTTTACGCCGATTCCGCAGAGCACCAACCCTCCCAGAGCTGTCATCCATCGGCCCGAGCTCTTACCCAGATACTTGCCAAAGCGCATCCCGACGAAAGAGAGAAAAGCAGTCACCACTCCGATCATCACGCTTGGCATCCAGATATCCACTTTGAGGAGGTTTAAACTGAAGCCCAGCGCAAAAGCATCCATGCTGGTCGCCAGACACAGCATCATCAGTTGCCCTTTGCGTGAGGGATCCCCTGTACTGATTTCACTCTCTCCCCGATAAGCCGAGTAGACCATCTTGCCCCCGATCCAGAAGAGCAGGAAAAAGACGATCCAGTGATCAAACATCTGCACATACCCGGCAACCTTGGAGCCGATAAACCAGCCCAGAACCGGCATGAGAAATTGGAATAAACCAAAATGAAAACTGATACGAAAGGTCGGCGCAAAACCTACATTATGCGGGCTGGCACCCACCACGATGGCAACCGCAAAGGCATCCATTGCCATGCCCAGCGCAACCGCTATCATCTCCAGGAGGCTCATCCGCCAATATCGCTATTCTTAAAGTCCATCACAGAGAATAAAAAGAGGCAGGTATCTCACTCTTTGTTTTAAAAAAGATGATCAATCCCTGCCTTCGCAAAATATTCTCTTTCGATAGTCCTTATCGCCTTATTCAGCCCGCTTTAGGAGGTTGAATAAATCCCCTTCCGTGGAGAGCAGGAGTGTATCCCTGTTGGTAATGGTCTGCTGGTACATCTCCAGCTTCTTGGTCAATTTATAAAGCTCCCGGGATTCATTATCCGCATCGTAAGCTTCACTGTAAACCCGGGCCGCGATCGCATCCGCATCGCCTTCGATCTTCAGCTTCTCACGGTAGGCCTGGCTCATGATCTCTTTGAGATCGCGCTCTTTTTCTCCCGTAATCCGCTGCAATTCTCCCTGACCCTCGGAGCGAAGTTTTTCCGCAATCCTTTGGCGCTCGCTCGACATACGGAGCATCGTTTTCGCTTCCGTCTCGGGCTCCAGGTTAATCAGTTTGACCTGCGCGTCGATGAGCTCAATGCCCCAGCCGCTCGTACGCTCCTTGGCTCGCGCCAAAATGTTCTGGGTAATTAACTCTCTGCCCAGCCGGAAATCCAGGAGATTGCTGTCGCTCCCGTAAGCATCATCATCCACGTCTGCAACACGCTGCTCCGAACGCACGACGTCGATCAGCCGATGCTTGGCGATCTCCGTACGAATCGCTCCGTCGATACCGTCGTCCAGACGCGTCCGCGCTCCCTGTTCATCCCGGATTCTCTCATAAAATAAAACCGGGTCCGTGATTCTCCAGCGCGCGTAAGCCCCCACCACGATGTAACGCTTTTCAACATCCTGCATCTGGCTGGGACTGCTCTCCCACTCCAGAATACGCTTCTCAAAACGATGCACCACATCCACGAAGGGAATCTTGAAATAGAGCCCCGGGTCCGTCTTTGCCTTGCCAGTCACCTTTCCGAAACGCGTCGTAAAGGACTGCTCCCATTCATTCACGACAAATGCACTCTGAACCAGAGTCAAAGCCCCCAATATCGCCAAAATTGCAAGTAATTTGATCTTCATGATATTTTCTCTCTTCTTCCTGTTTTATGACCTTTTTAACCGCCGCCTATTTGGCCGCTACCCCCTTGCCTGTTATTTCACTCGGGTTCATCATCGGTATCAAATTGGGAACAGAAGGGTCCACGATGATCTTGGTGCCCGCCTGAGACAATATCTTTTCCATCGATTCCAGATAGAGACGCGTCCGGGTCACCGCCGGTGCCAGCTTGTATTCCGCCAGAAGCGCATTGAACTTGGCCACATCTCCATACGCGCGGTTGGTCCTGTCCGCCGCATATCCTTCGGCCTGGCTGATCATTCCCTGTGCCTGACCTTTGGCCTCCGGGATCACTTTGTTGTACTCGCGCTGGGCCTGGTTGATCAGGCTCTCTCGCTCCTGCTGCGCCTGGTTCACCTCTTTGAATGCGAACTGCACATTCTCCGGCGGAGCCACATCCTGGAGGATAACCTGATCCACCGTGAGCCCCAAACCGTAATTCTTGCATAAGGTCTGAAGTTCCTGCTTGGCCAGAACTTCGATCTCAGAGCGCCCGGTCGTGACCACCTCGCTCATCGTCCTGTCTCCCACCAGTTTGCGCATCACCGCGATATTGGCATCCCGGAAAGTCTCCATCGGATCCCGTGTCTGGAATAAACACTGGCGGATATCGCTCACATGGCTTTGGGCGACCCACTCCACCTCCACCAGGTTGAGATCTCCGGTCAACATGAGCGATTCATCCCGGATCGTCTTCTCATTGTAGCCGCCATATCTGCTACCCTTGCTTAGGAAGCTCGACACGAGCTTCGGAGCCTCAGCGCGTAAATCCCTCACGTTATAAGTGCTGCTTCCTCCTGAATTAACGCTCCCCGTGCGAAAACCGAACTCTTCTTTGAGCTGGCGTTTCACCGGGAATTTATAAACCGCTTGTATCCCGAAAGGCCATTTGAAATGCGCTCCCGGGCCTACCGTGGTCGTGTGCTTTCCGAAAGTCAGCACAATTCCCTCTTCCTCAGGCCCCACCGTATAAAAACTGCTGTAAAGAGCCAGGACCGGCAGAAGGATCAACACCCCCACAATGATGAAACGCCGAAAAACCATAAATTGCTGCCAGGGACCATTCACGTCGAACACGGGAGGACGGTTCCCGGAGCCAAAACTTTTAAAATGAACACTCATTCTTCTCTTCCTTAGATGAAAACAGTTAACAATGTGCAGCCGAAACTGCCCTTACCATGGTAGAGAAGCCAAAGAGGAGAGTCAAAATAAAATTTGCTCAAAAAGTGTTTGCATTTCAGCTCTCTTCAAAGAATTCTCATCTCATGAGCGCAGAGAAATCTGATTTAATCATTCTGAGCTGGGAGGAGTTCCGCCGGGCTGTCACCCGCCTGAGCGATCAATTGCGTTTTAAAAAATTCTCCTGTATCTACGGCGTCCCCAGGGGTGGACTGGTTCTCGCTGTCGCTCTATCGCATCATCTCGATATCCCTCTTTCGCTCATCCCGGCACCCGATATGCTCTGGTGTGACGACATTGTCGATACGGGCACCACTTACCTCCAAGCTCTCAAAGAGTACCCGCAAGCAACCTTCTGCGTTTGGGTCGCCAAACAGTTCAATCCCCGGGTAATTCACGCCCTGGACCTCTCCCACAAAAAGGAATGGGTCCTCTTCCCCTGGGAGTCTCCTGAGCTCATCCTCAAAGAGCGCAAACGGTACCTGGAGCGAATCGGGAAAAATCCGATTTCCTAAGCCTTCCCTTTCCTCTCTCCCTCAAAAAGCCAAAGAGTCCGCACCGGATGGATTTAGCTTGAGAAATTCCCCTTCTTAAGGCATCTTCAGAGCATGTCAGGGAATGATATTTCTCCCCAGCCAACCCCCTCCGGCAGCGACCGGGTCAATCTACGCCGCCCGGATATCATGGTGGATGTCCAGTCTCAGGTTGAATCCCACTATCGCAGCCAGTTAGTCCAGAAAATCCGCGCCGCGGGCTCCGTCATCTATGCGCCGGGGCTGACCATTCGCCTGGCCAAAGAGTTCGGATTCTGTTACGGCGTCGAGAGGGCCATCAATCTGGCCTATGCCTCCCGTAAAGTCTATCCAGACCAGCCCATTTATATCCTGGGTGAAATTATCCACAACCCCGACGTGAATGATCACCTCCGCGATATGGGTATCCGCTTCCTCTCCGGCAAGGAAAAATCAGCCGATATCAAAGACCTCCAGGCCGGCGACATCGTCATTATCCCCGCTTTCGGAACCCAGCTCGCCACCATGGATATCCTCAAGGCCAAAGGCTGCCGCTTCGTCGATACCACCTGCGGCGACGTGATGAGCGTCTGGAAGCGCGTCCGCCAGTATGCCAATGAGAATTTTACCAGCCTTATCCATGGCAAAGCCTGGCACGAGGAAACCCTGGCCACCAGCTCTCGGGCCACTGCTCACGGCGCCGGCCACTATCTGGTCGTTTTTACCCTGGATGATACCGATTTCATCTGCAATTACATCCTTAATGGCGGCGATAAAAAAGCCTTCCTGGAAAAATTCAAAGGCGCCTGCTCTCCCGATTTTGACCCCGATATCCACCTGGAGGCGATCGGCGTCGCTAACCAGACGACCATGCTCCGCAATGAAACCGAGGAGTTTCAGCGCAAACTCAGAAACGCCATGGTCCAGAAATATGGCGAGGATAATATCGAAAAGCATTTCAAACGCTATGACACCATCTGCGGCGCCACCCAGGAGCGCCAGAATGCCTTGCGCGCGCTCCTTAAAGAACCTATGGACCTGCTCCTGGTCCTGGGCGGATACAACTCTTCCAACACCTCTCACCTGGCCGAAATGGGTGAAGCCGTCTTGCCCACCTATTTCATCAAAGGGGCCGAGGAAATTATCTCCACGGACCTGATCCGCCACTATGATTTCCACCTCAAGTCCGAAATAGAAACCTCTCCATGGCTCCCGAATGATAAAGAGGCTATCACGATTGGGATCACAGCCGGAGCCTCCTGCCCCAATAACATCATCGAAAACACGATTCACCGCCTGGCCGAACTTAAAAACCTGAAAATCGAAGACTTTATCCACTAATACCCGTTTTAGTCTTTCATGTCTGACCGTCTCATATCTGGCGTACTCTCTTCACCGGACGCAACTCTGGATGCCACCTTGCGTCCTTCTCTTTTCAGTGAGTTTACCGGCCAAAACAAAGTGCGCGAACGCATGGAGATCGCTCTGGAAGCGGCCCTCCAGCGCTCCGAGCCTCTGGACCACGTCCTGCTGTCCGGTCCTCCGGGTCTGGGCAAAACCACTATTGCCAACATCATCGCCAAATCCATGGGCGGTAACCTCAAGTGCACCAGCGGCCCTACCATCGAAAAAGCAGGTGACCTGGCCGGGCTCCTCACCAACCTGGAAGCCGGCGACATCCTCTTCATCGACGAAATCCATCGCCTCCAGCGGACTATTGAAGAATACCTCTACCCGGCAATGGAAGATTTCAAACTCGATATCATTATCGACCAGGGTCCCAATGCACGCTCCGTCAGACTGAACCTCCCCCGCTTTACACTGATCGGTGCCACCACCCGCTCCGGTCTCCTCACTTCCCCGCTCCTCACCCGCTTCCCGATTAAAGAGCGGCTGGATTACTACACGGGCGAGGAATTGCAGAAAATTGTCCACCGCTCCGGCTCCATCCTCAATGTCCAAATCACCGAAGAAGGTGCCCTGGAAGTCGCACGCCGCAGCCGCGGCACTCCCCGCATCGCCAATAACCTCCTTCGACGCGTTCGCGATTATGCCCAGGTCAAGGGCGATGGCGTCATCTCCGCCCAGCTCGCCGATAAAGCCCTGGCCATGCTCGATATCGATAACGATGGCCTGGATGAAATGGATAAACGAATCCTGGAAACCATCATTGTCAAGTTCGGCGGCGGCCCCGTCGGCATCTCTTCTCTGGCTGTCGCTGTGGGAGAAGAAAAAGATACTCTGGAAGAAGTCTACGAGCCCTACCTCATCATGAACGGGTATCTGAACCGCACTCCCCAGGGCCGCGTCGTCACACCCCTGAGCTACAAAAAAATCGGGCTCAATCCCTCTTCCTTAAACCATCAGGGCCGGCTCTTCTAGCCCCTATTCATGAGAGAACGAATTCAAGATTGGGTCGAATCACTGGAAATTTACGTTCTGGACGTCATGACCCTGCGCCGGACCGATAAAAAGGCCACGACCGTCCGGGGCATTCTCTATTTCCTGTCGGTCCTCTTCGAGGGTATCGTTAAAATCAGAAAATTTCTCTACGAAGTCCGCATCCTGAGAGATACCACCCTGGGCGTCCAGATTATCGCCATTGGCAACCTGACCGTTGGCGGCACCGGCAAAACCCCCGTCGTTGAGAAGTTCGCACGCGAATTGACCGACCAGAATCGCAAAGTTGCCATTCTCTCCCGCGGCTACCGTTCCAAACCCAAACCGCTCCTCCAGCGCATTCTCGATACCCTGCTTTTTCGCCGTGAATCTACCCCGCCCAAGGTCGTCTCCGACGGCAAGTCGCTCATGCTCGATAGCGAGCAGGCCGGCGATGAACCTTTCATGCTCGCTTCCAACCTCAAAAACGTCGTCGTTCTGGTCGATAAAGACCGCGTAAAGAGCGGCCGCTATGCCGTGGAGAAATTCGGCTGCGATACCCTCCTCCTGGATGACGGCTTTCAATACTGGAAGCTCTATGGACGCCGCCAGGATGTCGTCCTCATTGACGCTCAGCAACCTTTTGGCATTGAGGGGCTTCTCCCAAGAGGAACCCTCCGCGAACCTCACGAACATTTGAACCGCGCCTCCGTCATCTTTATCACCAAGAGCAACGGCCAGACCAAAGCCCTGAGAGAGCGCATCGCCAAGTATAATAACCACGCCTCCATCATCGAGTGCGTCCACGACCCCAAATACTTCGTCAACGTCTATAACGACAATGTCCGCATTGATGATCTCTCCTTTATCTCAGGTAAAAAAATAGCCTGTCTCTCGGGCATCGCTCAGCCCGAAAGTTTCGAGGAAAGCCTAATCTCCCTGGGTGCCGAGCTCGTCTATACGAAAAGCTTTGCCGACCATCACCGCTACACCCAGCAGGAAATCTTGAATGTCATCAACCGCAGCAAACACCGGGGCGCCGAGTTCATTGTCACCACCCAGAAAGATGCCGTCCGCTTCCCCAAGCTGGACCGACGTGACATCGATATTTACTACCTCCGTGTGGAAGTAAAAATCATCGCCGGGGCCACCAGTTTCAACGATTGCGTCAAAAAAATCTGTTTTAGCGATTAACCTCCCATGTTCATCCTCTACTATCCGGTTCGCTTCCTCCTCTTCCTGATTGGGGCTCTGCCCGTCTCCTGGGCCGCACACCTGGGCCGCTTCTTTGGCACAATCGCCTGGCACATCGATAAAAGGCACCGCCAGGTCTGCATCGATAACCTTCAACTGGTTTTCGGAAAAGAATTATCCCAAGATCAGATTTTCGCCCTCGCTTTTGAAAATTATAAACGCGTCGTTGAGGCTTACTTTTCCGCCATTTGCACCCTCCAGATGACCGATGAAGAACTCAAAAAGTACCTGAAAGTATCCGGCCTGGAAAATATTCCTCCTCACGACCACCCCGATTACGGAATTTCCCGCGTAGGTCTGATCGGCCACTTCGGTAATTTCGAGCTCTATGCCAAAATCTCTTCCTGTTTCCGCCCCCTCCAGTTTTCCACAACTTATCGTGGTTTGGATAACAAGCTGGGCGATCGCCTCCTGGAAACCCTCCGCTCCAAAAGCAACTGCCTCTTTTTCGAACGCCGCAGGGAAGGCGCCGCGCTGAAAAAAGCAATGGTCACCCAGCCGCTCGTCATCGGTTTTTTAGCAGATCAACATCCCGGTGACCACGGTATCTGGCTTCCCTTTATGGGGGTTGAGTGCCTCTGCTCCACCTCTCCCGCCGTCTTTGCCCTCCGCTATAATTGCCCGATTATCCCCGCTTTTTGCTATCGCATCGCCCCCGGTAAATGGGAAATCGTAATTGATAAAACCATCCATTCCAAAATTGATGGCCAGCCTCGCTCCATCCCCGAAATTATGGAAGAGGTCAACGCCGCCTATGAGCGAGCTATCCGCCGAGACCCCGCCAACTGGTTCTGGCCCCATCGCAGGTGGAAGTCTTATTACAAACGCCTCGAAAACCTGAAGAAAGAAAATGCCGAAGAATCTACAAAATAATAGTTCCGCCCGGATCCTGATTCGCTCTGTCAATTGGCTCGGCGACGCCATCATGACCTTGCCGGCATTATCTCTCATCCGCCAGACACTCCCCCAAGCCCATATTTTCCTCGTTGTCCCTCAGAAACTCACTGACCTCTGGGCTGGCCAACCCTACGCCGATACGCTCCTCTCCTTCGATCCCGAATGGAGCCTCTTCTCCACCGCACGCCTCATCCGGATGGCTCGGGCTCGATCTGCCCTCATCCTACCCAATTCCCCACGAAGCGCCATGGAGCTCTGGCTCTCAAGAATTCCTCTGCGCGTCGGCTATCGCGCCAAGTGGAGACGCGCTTTTCTCTCCCACGCCATTGCCGCCTCAGATGATCACACTCCCATGCGCAAACGCTCTGCCGCGGAAGTGAAGCACCTGCTCCAAAACCCAACCGAAATTGAAAACGTTTCCTACTCTCCGGCAGCCCACCACATTTATCACTACGTCCACCTGGCCTGCAATTTCCTCGAGTCTCTGGGGGCAACACCTCAGCTACCGGCCGATCTGACCCCGCACCTCAAAATCTCCTCGGAAAAACAAAAAGAATTATTAGATATTTTTGGCATACGCGAGTCCTCCACAGCCTCCCCGCTTATGGGAGTCAATGCCGGCGCTGAATATGGCCCCGCCAAACGCTGGCCGCTGGATTACTTTGCCCGCACAATGGCCGCACTCTCCGAGGAAAACAATGTCCGCTGGTTGCTCTTTGGCGGCCCCTCCGACCGTACTCAGGCAAACGAATTGAGTGCCCGCTGCCGCTCCCTTTATCCTGGAATCGTTATTTATCAGTTGACCGGAAGAACCGCCCTCTCAGAGCTCGCACCCTTGGCCAACCTCTGCGAAATCTTCCTCACCAATGACACCGGCCCGATGCATGTGGCCGCAGCCGCAGGCACTACCGTTCTCACTCCTTTTCTCAGCACCTCGCCCGAGCTCACCTGTCCCGGTTCTCCCCTGGATGATAAACTCCATCCCAACCAGCACATCCTTTTGCAAGCCTCGGAAACGCCTTGTTCTCCTTGCTTCCTCAAGCAATGCCCGATAGATTTCCCCTGTGCCCGTGAGATCCCGCCTGAGCTCGTTATCGCAGCCATCAGGAACCGTCTCAGCCGCACTGAATCTGACCGCTGAACCGTGCTGGTTCTCAACGGATCTCGTCGCACCAGACCATCTGGATCGATTCCAGAGCCCCTTCAGAGCATTCTTCTTCTGTGCCGCTGAAGTCAGGCAGCGCCATCACCATCTCGCGCAACCGGGTAAAACTTAAAGATAATGGGTCAATATCCGGATAAGTATCGGCCAATTCCCAGGCGATCTCATCCGTATTATTCCAGGTCAGTTCTCTCATAACAACCTCCCTAACAGCCGTTCCTGGCTTTAGGCTTGTTGCAGATGTAGTAAAAAGCAGGCGGAAAATTCTTCCAGACCGTCTTGCTGATCTCCACACCTCCAAAACAGTGCCTCAGGTGTTTTTTCAATTTCACCGCACGCGGCATCATCTTCGCATGAAGATAGGCGAAAGTCAGAAACTTACCGCTCGGGGCCAGGCAATCAACCACCTCGGAAATAATTCCATCCTGCAACTCCCGCGGCAAGACCGCCCACGGCAACCCGCTGAGAACCACGTCCGGCGCTCCGGCTCCCTGATCTGCCAGGTATTTTTTGATATCCGCTGCAGATCCGTGGCAGAAAGTCCGATTCGGAAAGCGTTTCCTCAAATGCTTAACGCAATCCCCATCGAGCTCTATCCCCAGATAGGTCGCCGTCGAAGGTATCTTCTCAAGAATGCACTCCGTAATAGCGCCCGTACCGCAGCCCAGCTCCACCACCGTTTTTGCTTCGAAAAGCCAGGGATAGTCAGTCATCGCATCCGCCAGATAACGGGAACTCGGAGCCAACGCTCCCACATAAGACGGATTCTTTAAAAAAGCCTTCAGGAAAAGAAGACCTTCACCCTTCGTTAGACCATTGCTGTGGCTCCCGTTCCGATGTTCCACTTCGGAAGACAGCTCGTGAATATTTTTCATCGCATGATTATGAGCGCTTCTTCGCCGCTCATTCCCTCTTTTACACCCATGAGTGCCGCAGCCGAAGAAACCTTTTTTACCTTCGCCTTCAGCATATCCTCATAGGATTTGACCCCCGTGACGACCGCTAATGCATCTCCCAGCTTTTCAGCCGTATCCACACTCAAATACCCGCAGCCCAGCATCCCTTTACTGCCTTGTATCAGCAGCAAGGACCCGCTCCGGAGCGGTATCGTATCAGCACGAAATTGATAAGAACCTATTGTCAGCATTTTCTTCCATTCCTCAGAAATCAACTCCCCTCTTTCGTCGGGAAAAGTAATTCCATCTTCTACGGGGGTATTTATTCTCTTTACCCCTCTGTATTCTAGCCACGAGAGCCTCGGCTGAGGGTTAACCGGTAAACCGATTTCCCCTCCTTGCCTACAAATACCACTATTTTAACCACACTTCAAAGAAATAGGTGCCCGAACCTAAAATCAGCGACTGCTCCCGCAGATCTTTCAACTGAATTCCTTTGACGTTCGTCACCGGCTCGGCACTCTCAAACACATTCTCCAGTGAAACAGGGAATCTCATCTCCGCGGTGCAGTTGGGCGGCACGACCACTTTGGCGAACATCTTGTGATGGCGCACCTCCCAATTGGAGACGATTTTCCCGGCAATGGAGTCATAAGAGCTTTCCACCCGTGAGAGTCCTTTCTCCCCGGGCAAGTATCCGGGCTCAATGACAAAATGTCTGAAACCTCTGTGGGCACTCTCCCCGGGCGCCTTGATCCCGCCCAGTCCCTCGATGAACCAGTTGCCTACATAGAGATAGGAGCTGTGCAGAAAGCTATGGTTTTTGCTCCCGTCGCCTTCCCAGTCTTCCCAGAACGTGGTCGCTCCTCTGCTGAGCATATCGCCCCAGCTCGGATAATCCCGCGCAGCCACCATCGGGTAAATAAGATCGTTTCTCCCGGCCTTTTGCAGTGTCTTGAATAAAAAGGCACCCCCAGTAATCCCCGCATGGATATGTCCGTTGCGTGTCTGGAGGATATCCTCTTCCAGCCGTTTCCAAGCCTCCTTCTGCATCTCTTCAGTGGGGATTCCGGCCAGAAGCGCCATCGCCTGATAGGCCTGCAATCCGCTGGCGTAAGTCCCCTCTTCCGGGTTCAAAAAGCGCCCGTTCGTCGCCGCGCGCACTTCTGCCGCACGCCCTCTCCAGGTATCCGCATCGCTTGAGAGCCCCAGAACATCGGCAACCTTTGCCGCCAGCTCCAGATTGTAAACCCAGTAGCAGTTGTTCAGGCAAAGATCCTCTTCCGGCGTCCCGCCCGTGGAGCCGGGCCTCAACCAATCGCCCAAAAATTCAATATGCGGCCCCCAGGGCACCAGAATACCGTCCTTCGAATTTTTCTCCAGGAATCCCAGCCAACGCTGCATCGCGGGGTACGTCTCTTCCAGCACCCGTTTATCCCCGTACTGCAGATAAATCTCCCAGGGCATATAGATGATGAATCCGCTCCAGGCAGGTCCGCCGCCGCCCCAGTAGGTCGGAGCCGTATAGGGAACCCAGCCGTCTTCCCGCTGCACGTCGCGCCAGTCCGCCGCCCATTTGTAATAGAGCGCTCCCAGTCCGAAATTCCCCAGCCCCATATTCAAAGTCGCGCTGCCATCGCCGCCATAGCCCATGCGCTCACGCTGCGGGCAGTCCACCACATATCCACCCAGCGACAGATTCTGGAAGGTCCAGAGCGCCGTGTCATAGATGCGGTTGAAGAGCTCGTTATCCGATTTAAAACTCCCGGCCCTATCGTAATCCGTAGTAATCACGTAGCCCGAAATATCCTCCGCTTCCGGCAGGTAATCCAAGCCATCGACATAAATCCAACGCCCGGTCGCGTAGTTGAACCGATGCTCAAAAGTCCCCTCTCCCGAATCCCCGAAAATATAGGAGGATGTCAGGAAAAACGTATTCTCTTTATCCGGCCGCTCCGACCAGCGCATATTGACCCGCTGCCCGGCTGCTCCCTTCATCTTGAAGCGAAGCCACCCGGTATAATTGCAGCCCATATCGATCTTAACCAGACCCGAATCGAGCTTCTCCACGCTCACCGGTTTCAATGTCCCGATCAGCCGGTTGCCTTCCACTCGATTGGCCGAAACCTTTATGCCCGGCGTATACACCTTGACCGCTTTCCAGCTCGAGTCATCCAGCTCCGGACTGCTCCAGCCCTCCAGCTCTTTGGTCGCGTCGTAAAGCTCTCCGCCAAAGGAAGGCCACATCCAGATACCCAGGAGGTAACTCGGGCTCGGGTGCGTCTTCCACGTCGAGTCCGTTACCCACTGCGTCTGTTTCTTGCCCTCTTTGCTGTTGAAAAGGAGGTCCGCCTGTGCCAGCACCATCGGCGTGCGCGGCTTATCCGCTGTTTCATACTGGCCATATCCGCCCCAGCCCACACCGAGCCAGATTACCACGCTGTTCTTGCCCTGTTGCAGATAAGAAGCGATGTTATAGGTCTTATAAAGAGCTCTCTTGCTCAAATCCGAAACGCTCGGGCTCAACACTTCATCCCCCACCCGGACCCCGTTGATATAAAGCTCATGGTATCCGCAGGAGGCCACGTACATCAGGGCGCTCGCCGGAACCTCTTGCAGCTCATAGGTCTTGCGAATCCAGGGGTTCGCCATGCTGGGCTCAGGTTTGGCCATATCCTTGCTCGGCACAAATACCTCATCGGTCCCCACCCATTCTGCATTCCAGTCTTTTTCGCGCATCGGCCCAACTGTCCAGAAGGCCGGCTCACTCCAGTTGCTCCAGTTGCCCGCCTGATCCGACACCCGGACCCGCCACCAGCAATTCATCGGATAACGAAGCGCCTCGCCCTCATACTCAATATGCGTGGTTTCCGAACTCCTTACGATCCCCGAATCCCAGAGGTCCGGCGCACCCAGCTTCAGAAGCCGCTCCGAGCTCGCCACCTCAATCCGGTAAGCCCGCTGTGAGAGACCTCGGGAGCTCTGGTTTTGGGCATCGAGCTTCCAGAATAAACGCGGATTTTTCACATCCATACCCAGCGGATTCTTAAGATACTCGCACCGTAAATCCACCGGATCCACGCTGCTGAAAATCGCCCATGCAGCCGAGGGCAACAAAATAAACCCCAGTAATACTGCACTTGCCAGAAATACCCTAATCTCTTTTCTCATACCTCTAAATTGATGTTCTCTTTTTTAACGATTCTACTCTTCAACAATCTCGATCGTCTTCCAATAAGCGGCTTCCCATTCCCAGCCGTTGGCCTGGTTGATCAGTTCCAGCTCCACATCTTTACCTGCAAACTCCGATAAATCCAGAGAAAGCTTCAGCCAGTGGTTTTCCGTCGTCGTTTTTCCAATCAACCCGCGGTAAAGCTCCTTGCCCGCCGCCTTCACGATCAGATCAAAATCCCCCTGCGGATCCCGGCCCACCTGCAAACGCAGCAGCGTCTTTTTATCCTTGCCCACCGCAATCGTTCTCTTGAGCGAGCATCCCGTTTCCCGGTCCAGCGGGTGAACGCAGAGCACATTCTTCTCTCCCTGCCAATCCTGCCGGATACCCGGGTTCATATCCTCCCCGCAATTAGATATCTGCCATCCGGGGAAGAGCTCATCGGTCGCCTTTTTGACCTGCGAAGAGACCGTGACCCACTTGATCTTCGCCATCTCTTCGGGCGTGAACTTGCTCCCCTCTATCGGTTCGGGGTCCCAACTGTTAACCATCTTGCTCGGTTTAACGGGCACATCCGGAATAACGAAAATCTCCTCTCCTGCATCGTTTCGGGTTATTTTGCCTCCATATTTCAGGACCACCTGCCGAGCCAGCTTCTCGGAGACATCCAAGAGAGCCGGGTAATTATACGCCGTATGGTTGAAGCGAGTCTCCCGGTCCAGAAGCTCCGTATACGGCTTGGGCAGCGCCTCAAATCCGACCGTCGTGAAAAGAACACCGGCCGATGAAGAGGGATTGCAATCCGAATCCATTCCTCCGCGGCAGGAGATGACAATCGTCTCCATCAAATCCCCTTCCCCGTAGAGAAAACCCAGCAGCACATACGCCCCGTTGATCTTGCAGTCGATTCCCCCATTGGATGACTTCTGGTACTCGGGGTTCTCCCTGTACTTCTTCTGGCATTCACGCCAGGTCGCTTCCCAGTCCCCGGGGTATTGCTGATACCATTTGAGCATGTCCCTGGCCATCTCGGCATATTGACTCTCCTGCGGGATCGCCTTGAGTGCCTTCTCCACCAGCTTCACCCGGTCGGTTTCGAAAAAGGCCTCCGCATAAAGCGCTCCCATAAACTGCCCGGCATAAAGCCCGTCACTGTAATTCATCAGACGCCCGAACTTCTCACCCAGGTCCACAGCCGCCTGCGGGATGCCCGGCGCGATCAAACCCGAATAATCAGCCTCAATCTGGTAATCAATATCATTGGGGCACTTATTAAATTGTGGATGGCTCGAATCCGGCGGCGCGATTCCCTTTCTCAGATTCTTGCGGCCCGCGTCATTCGCGCACCAGAGGGGGTATTCGCTGTTGGCGAAATCAATCCCCGCCTGCCGTATGGAGCATTCCAGACCGTACTCCTCCAGCGTCCTCAGAAACGTCATCTCCACGTACAGATCATCTTGACCGAAAGCATCGTTGATCATCGTCGGCTTCCAGGCAGGAACCGACTCGAGCGGGATTATTTTGTCGCCCCACTTGAATTCTGTAGGCGCGCCAACGCAGACACCCACGATTTGTCCGACCCAACCCGCCGCCATCTTATCACGGTATTCCTTCACCGTAATTGTCCGCGACTCTGCCTGCAGTGCAACCGTGGCCAATGCAGACACCAAACAAAATGAAAAGAACTTACCCCTAAAAAACATACAGGCATTCTACTCCCGCCCTTCCTCTTTGGCAAGTCGCTTATCCATCTAAAACAAAACTTCACATTGCCTCAAAAATATGCGCACCGAAAAGGGAAAGAGGGAATAGGAGAAAAAGGTGGTTGCCTTAAAAAAATGCACAACGCACAAAAAAATATTTCAGAATTGATTCTCAAGAGGGTCCCATTTTCATTGAAAGGACAGGAAGTGATTCCATCCGGGAAGGCGACTCCCCAACTGTTGTTTGAGAAACAATCCGCAAAGACAAACACCGACAAACCCAACGACTCAACGTGGAAAGTCAAGTGTCTCTCAGAACACGTTCAACTAAATCAGTTAATGAATTAAAAATTATTTCTCGCTTTCATTTTGCTTAATTATCTCTGTCTTCTTTTTTTGTGGAGGAAAAGATTCCGGAGTGACAAAGCGCAAGATTAAGTTACTCTTCTGAGTTTCATCCATTTTTAAAAACTCTTCGTCAGGGATAGCAAAGAGGTCTTTCACGTTTATCAGCTGAATTCTTGGAGAAAGAAAAAGAGAGTCATCACTGACATTATAGGACACGAGTTCTCCTGATCGTCCATCTATCGTAATAGTGACTTGAGGAACTTTTTTCATTTTACCACCCCTCAGAACGTCACATGACCACTCCACATCAAATACTGGTAATAAAAGGGGGCTCTGGATTGGAACTAACATACCTTCTTCCTTTATTTCGGGTATATACTCCCACTGTTTAATGCTTAACTCATATTCAGAATTAAGTTTATTCAAATTCACATCCAATTTGCATAACCAATTGGTTGATAATTTATACGCATTTGTTTTACTGATAGAAAGTGTTTCATTAAGAAGTTCCTCATATTTTTTTTTCACGATGGCATCAGATCGAGGAGGAATAATATTAATAGTATTGATTCCACGCAAATATCCATTTTTAAAGAAAAATGAATATTGTTCTGTTTTTATATATCCCTGTAAAACATATTCAGGTCTTCCAAGAGAAGTTTTACCTGTAAAAAGAAATGCATCATGCGTTTTGATTTCTTCTGAAGTAATTGGTAAATTATTTAATGGTAATTCTAGTTTTTCTGACACTATATTAGCTTGAGAAATCATCAGGGAACCAGTAATAAAACTAGCTACAATATTTGTTGATGTTAAAATAACTGACATATAATTAATAAATTATATATTTTTTATACCGTTTCAAATTTAATCTTCCAATCTCAAATCAGAACATCCAGATATGACATATGAATCCAATCCATCAAACCCATCTTCAGCGGCACGTGATGCAAACTCTTCAACGCATTCTTCTATTGAATCGTTGCTCATCCACCCAACCCAGAGTGCCTGCAACGCCGCTGTGTATTCCACATGTTGGTCAAAAAAATCACCAAAAGAAGTTGGAACATCGATTGTTTCTTTCCACCCAACAAAAGCACGTGGTTCTCGATAAATGGCATTATATCCAGCAACACTTGCGACCATATTTGTGTCATTCTTAAAATCAATACCAAACGCATCAGCCCAGTGCTGTCCGTATGAATTACACCCGTTTAGGACAACCAATTTATAGGGATGCCTGTTTCTTTTGGTGCTTGTTTTTTTTGCCGGATACCCAAAATTTCTCAATTTTTCTTTAACATCTGCTGCTAACAGATGTGCTTTGGTTTTATCTGAATCGCCATAAAGTTGCATATCTCCACAATGTCCAAACCAAAAAAAATGAGAACTTTGTCCTAACGCTTTGAGTAACACATCTTTATCATTATTCGTATCAAATCTAAAAGACGTAGACGCCTGGCTGGGATTTCGACCTATTGGAAGCAGCGTATACCCCGGCAAATAAACAGGTGCAAGAATATTAATAACAGCATCTTGCATTAAATTATTTCTTTTTTCAACGAAAGATGTTCCGTAAGCGTCCCACCCCCATGCTACTGAAAAGTTCTGTTTATTTGGTATGATGTTTTCCTTAGAAAACCATTTTGATTCTGAGTATTCATTTGTGGTCTGTATCAGCGTACCATTCGGAAGTCTTTCCAATGTATTAACCCAGATGTCCATCCTCATCCTTTCGAATCTTACTGGGTCTAAATCTTCTTCCTCATCAGGAATATTATAGCATAGGTTCAATACTCCATTCGTTATGACGCTTTCGTTCGTTCCAAGATAATTTCCATAGTTATCTTGGAGTTCTACCACACAGTAAGCTAAATTAACAGCTAGGGTAGTCTTCAAAAACAGGGCACTCGTATAAAAATCACATAGACTATCAAATTTCATCGGGTTTGCTATGTTCACACTTTTCACCAATCCACATTCTTTATAATTCAAATAATCACTGGAATAGGAAAGAACAGCTTGAATATTATAATTTCCGTTATTCACATAGCGTGTATCCCAATTCAAAATCCATACTCCGTCCAAATCCTGGTATAGAATCGTATCCTGTTGAATTCCATTCAAAAGTAAACTAATAGAAGGTGTAGCGATTTGCGGATTAATTCCAATTAGAGGAATCTGCACTTCCCCCCCAATCCAGTCATCCTCCTCTATCCACTCCATATTCAGCGAGTTTCTAGGTTCCAATGGGTTTGTTCCCAGCACAAATTCTGCCAGATTGCTCAGACCATCATTGTCCGGGTCACAAAAGGTATTGGTGTAGGTAGGAGACATTCCGTAGTGAAGAAGCCACTGGACTGGTAGTTCACGATTGTTTTCATTTTCGATCTGTTCAACAAACACTTCATCTTGTAAAAAACCACCTTTTTCATCTGTCACGACATAGGTGAAACTGTCATCCCCATAAAAATGAGGATTTCTAGTATAAGTAATGTTTCCCAGATTATCGTTTGTAACTTTCCCGTACTTAGGTTGTGTTACGGTAAAAAGGCAAATCGTGTCATTGTCGGGATCAGTAACGTTAGTTAGTGCATTAAAACTAGCTGTGTAAATATTCGTTTGTAAAACTAATGTAATGGGGCTATTAGCTGTTGGAGAATAATTTCCACTTTTGTTTACAAAAACAGTTACATTTGCAGTTCCTTTCCCACTAAAATAGTTAGTAATACTGTATTCGAAATAATCTACACCGTAAAAATTTATAACAGGAGTATAGTTTATTAGAAAAGACTTTAAATATGCGCAATCTTCTATTTCATATTCATTGGTACCGTTCACAGATTGTGTAACCTGCGAAACAGCAAAATAATCATCTCCATAAAGATAATCATTTTTAAGAATGTCTAATTCATTATTCTCACTATTCTGATTCACTAAGAAGAAATCAGGCTTTGCTATGGGTGAAATATTTACTACACGATAAAATCGGGAATCCTCCTGATCTTGCTGCAAGCTTCCAACAAAAGGCAGGGTATTTGAGACAGCGATAGCAGAACCTGCATAATCCCAAAGCCAAGGGGCCGGCGATGTGCTGGTCTGAAGCATATACTCACCATCTTGCCATGTGTTATGAACCAGAATCGTTGAATAATTAGTGTTGGAGTTATATTGACTCAGGCCAGGTAGAAGTTCGAGCCAAAGTCCGTTTGTATCTAATGTCGGCAAAGTAACCTGGACAGTTCCAGCGTTAGTGCCGGAGCCAGGAAGTCCCAGCAGCGGTGGTAAATCATTGATACCTGCCCGGGTTTGTCCTGCTCTGGCACTTGCCGGACGCGAGACTGATATAATATCGGCAACATCCTCTGGAGAATCTCCTATCAGGTAATTGCCATTCTCCATCAGATAAACCGGGATATTCCAATCTGATGGATAAGGATTGCAGGGATACGGAGGAGAGGATAAGCCTAACACCCCCGCCGAGAACAGGAAAAATGTTCCGCTCTGGGGTACCTGAGCCAAGGGCTGCGATTCAGGAGCCTGTTGAGCCTGAGATAAACCAGCGGTGAGACCTTCTGCTAAAAGGACACCCCCACAAAAAATCAGAAGCAACGCGTACTTCCCACTTTTCGATGTGATCGTTTTCATGGTCATCCTACACTTCTACGGAAAAGCAGAACAAAAAAACTGTTTTAAGTCAAGATATTTGATGAAAAATATTTTTTACCACCTTGCCTCAAGGTATGCGTCTCTCCGGTGCACTCTGTTTTCGCGGCAATACTCTTTCCTCCAGCCCGCTTTTTCCGTCGGCAAAGTAAAAGAATCCCGGAAACCCTATTTCAAAATTGTACCTTCCAAAATATATGTTATCCTATTGCTGTAATGGCTCTCTGCGGGAGCCTGCAATTGATTAATCAACAGTTTTTTGCTATGCCCATTTACGAATACGCCTGTTCAAAATGCAAAAAGGTTTTCAGCTTTTTGTCCAAAACTCTCACTCCGCCCGGCGTTCCTTCTTGCCCCAAGTGCGGCAATCCTAAAATGGAAAAAATGATGAGCCGTTTTGCCGCGCCCCGCGGTGCAGAAGAGCCCGCCGCCCCCTCCGAACTTGATGAGCCCAAGCTCTCCCCGGCCGAAGAGGCCCGGATGGAACAGGTCATGGGGGATATCGAAAAGGACATGGAGTATGTCGACCAGAATAACCCAAAACACCTGGCCCACCTCATGAAGAAAATGAAAGATGCTCTCCCCTCAGGCGTCATTCCCAAGGAATTCGACCAGGCCATTAAGCGTCTGGAAAAAGGAGAAGACCCCGAGAAAATCGAAGAGGAAATGGGCGACATCTTCGGCATGGGTGAAGACGGCACCGCTGAAGACCCTTACGGATGCGGCCCCTATGGAGGCGGCGGCTACAGCCACGACAGCGGTCTCTACGATTACTAAGCGGAAAATCGAACCTCGTTCAGTCTAACCCTAAATCGTTTGGGATAAGAAACCTCCGTCAATCCGGATGTCCGTCCCGGTCACGAAGCTGCTGGCAGCCCCTGAGGCCAGGAAGACAATGACTCCTCCCAGTTCCTCGGGCTTGCCGAAGCGTTTCATCGCCGTATGCTCCCAGATGGATCGGGTCCGATCGCTCGGGCTCCCATCCGCATTGAAGAGGAGCGAGCGATTCTGCTCGGCTGGGAAAAACCCCGGAGTAATCGAGTTCACTCTCACTCCATTCTGAGCCCACTCCCGCGCCAGAAAACGTGTCAGGTTGAGCACCGCAGCCTTGGCGGCACTGTACGCAACCACACGCGATAAAGGCGTATGCGCTGAAACACTGGCGAAATTAATGACGCTCCCCTTACCCTGAGAACGCATATAAGCCCCAAAAACCTGACAGGGAAGCATCACCCCGCCCAGGAGGTTCATGTCAAAAAGCTTCTGCCAGGCATCTGCCTCGATCGCCTCAAAAGGATGTTCCGCAGTCACGGTCCCTTCCGGGGAATTGCCCCCGGCCGCATTGACTAAAATGGTCGGACCTCCCAGCCGGCAAATCACCTGCTCCAGAGCTTGCTCCAGCGAATTCTTGTCCAAAGCATCCGCCCGGATAAAGATCGCTTTCCCGCCTCCTTTTTCGATCGCCGCCGCACGGGCCTCTCCGCGCTCCCGGTTCCTTCCCAGAATGGCAACACTCGCCCCGGCTCCGGCCAATGACGCTGCTGCGACGCCGCCCAGCTCGCCTGTTCCTCCCAGAACCACTGCCGTTTCACCCTTTAAATCAAATAAATTCATCCCTTCTGCTCCATTTCTTTTCTACTTATTGAATAAAAAAAGCGCCCTCTTTTCTTATAAGAGAGCGCCTTCCATTAAATCACTTGCTCCGACAAAGAGATTTCTCTCTATCTGCCTTCCATCATCTGTACCGGCATACGACCATCCCAGCCCCTGGGGCTGTTCCAAGGCCGCTCGGATTGATTGGCCAGGTCGCTCTCCGTTGATTTGCAGCCGCTTACCATGAAGCCGGAAAACACAATCCAGCAGATAACAGCCACTCTGGCAACTAGATGCAATCTCTTGGATTTCAGAGTCATTCTAAAAAATTAAAACTTGGCAGCCATCACCGTGTCGCCCTCGATGATCGTCTCACCGTCGGTCAACCAACCCGGCATCACGCTGGCTATCGAATAATTGGTATCAACCGAGTTCACGCGCACACGGGCAATCAATCGACCCTCGCGGGAAACCAAAAGTTCTCCCTGCTCCTGCACGTCGCTCTCTGAGCCAATATCCAGCACCACGAAATCCCACTTGGGATCCACAGCCGTCACCTTGCCCTTCAGATCCTCAGGCAACATCACCATCTGAACGCCCTTCGTGTACCGGTCCAGATCACTCTGAACGCGGACGATCCTCCGGTTCAAAAGACTGTTCTCTTCCAGCAGCGCGGTGTTATTCACGACCGCATCACGCAAATCAGCCTGCATCTGCCTCACACCCTCGGGCTCCAGCCCCAGCGCGTTCCAGCGTGAAAGCTTGGAGTTGGCATCCGTCAGACTCTTCTCGGTTCGCTCAAGATCGGCCATCTTTTGCTGAGCCAGCTTCTCGGACTCACTGAGTCGATTCGCCGTCTCATCCAGTTGGGCACGTGTATCCACCAAACTGGCAGTGGTTTCCTTCAAGTTATCCTGAGTCTCCCTCAAAGTGGTCTTCGTGCTACTCAAATCGCGCTGAGTCGTGCTCAACGTGTCCTTTGTGCTGCTCAAATCACTCTGCAAGGTCTCTATCTTTTCCTTGACCTGTGTGTAATTCACGCCCACCGACGCTAAGCCGGCCACCAGGGCGATTACCAATGCTATTCTTAAATACATGTCCCAAAAACAATACCGGGGTTCAGTCTAGCTGTCCTGCTCCTACTTGTCAACAAAACAGACAGACAAATTAAGTCTTTCCTAAAAATTCTGCGCTTCTCTTTTCCCACATTCCTCCATCCGGAGCGTTTCATTTAATCATTCCTCCCCAGACACATCCCAAAATCAGCCCTCCTATGAAAATCCTGTACCAGCCAAATCCGATGAAATTATGCGACTGCACAAACTTCAGCAGCCACTTGACCGCCACAAACGCCGTCAGGGCCGAAACCACTAATCCCACAACCAAGAGCCCCCAGGGTTGCTCCATGCCGCCCTCCTTCAAACACCCTGCAAATTCCAGCCCGCCG
The DNA here is from genome assembly GCA_964609795.1 of uncultured Verrucomicrobiota bacterium. Taxonomy (GTDB): domain Bacteria; phylum Verrucomicrobiota; class Verrucomicrobiia; order Limisphaerales; family UBA1412; genus UBA1412. The sequence continues at coordinate 31,875 of CAZSTC010000007.1, read as the reverse complement.
GCCGAAACCAGTGTCGGTATCCCCAGGATGAATGAAAATTCAACCGCCGTCTTCCGGCTGCAACCCATCGCCAGGGCCAGTAAAATCGTCGTTCCGCTCCGGGATGCTCCCGGTAAAACCGCCGCAATCAACTGTGCCACGCCAAACGCAATCACGACATGCCAGGTCAAAACGTCCTTAAGCTTTTTATTCCTGACTCCATATTCAACCCCCAGGATTACGAAGCCTCCGATAAATGTCGCCCAGGCCACCGGCGCCGCCTCGTCTGGCAGCCGCATCCCCAGCTTCTTGAGCGCAATTCCGCCCACTCCGGTAATGACGAAAGCCACCACGAGCTTGAAGAGATAATCCCGCACCTCCGGCTTCTTCCATTCCATGAGAAGCTCCCGGCAGCGATCATAAAATACCACGATCACCGCCAGCACCGCTCCGCTTTGAATCACCACGTTGAACATCTCAAGCTGAGTGGCGCTGAAATTTAATGAAGGCAAAAAAGCCTGCGCCATCAACAGATGCCCCGTGGAAGAAATAGGCAAAAACTCCGTTATTCCCTCTATAATCCCTAAAATGATAACTACTAGCCAATCCATAAATACCGGGAGATACTATAATAAGCATGGGAGCCTTCCAAGGAAGACTCCCATTTCTCAAAGCTTGTCTTGATGTCCGATGAACAAACCTCTCTATTCCGCAGGGGAAGTTACATTGGTCTGGCCATCCTGATGAATCTCTACATTCAAATTGTAGTTCGTCTTGGATAGACTGCGAATCGCACGGTCATTGCTGAACACCATCCGTTCTCCACCCTTGCGGAACCCATAGATACCTTTGCGCACGATATCCAAACGCCCGGAAACGCTGGTCTCCTGTTTGAGTCGGCGCACCTGTTCGGTCAGGAAGTCGATGCTGTTCAACTGACGCTCCAGCTCCGCCTTCTCTGTCTGGAGGCGCTTGAGCTCTTTGATCAGGAACTCGCGATTTTTCTCAGAAATATCCAGCTTGCCGCTGGTATCGCTCAATTCGCTTTCCAACTTACGGATGGCTTCATCCAGCGAAGTCAAACGGCCCATCAAGTCAGCACGTTCGGTATTCAACCCCTCAATCTGCTGATTCTTTTTGGCGATTTCATCTTCTGCATTCTTGGCGGCCACCCCTGCATCGGCCTCTGTCTTCTTCAGCCGGGCAGTGGTCTGCGCCAATTCATTGGAAAGTCCCTCGTTTAGAGTCTGAACCGCCTCCAGGTCACCCTGCAGCTTCTGCAACCTCGTGTTGAGGTCCATATTCTGATTCGTGTAATCTTTGAGTTTGCCGTTCAACTCTACCTTCTCATCGCTCAGATTCTTGATTTCAACGTCTGTTTTGCTCTTATAAGAATAAAACACACCAGCTAAAACCAGACAAGCAATCAACAACAAAGCCAAAACAAATTTAACCTTCATCGCAGTGCAATTCTAATGATCTCCCGTTCTTTTGCAACACCGAACTTCAACTTGCATTCAAGTTTATTTTATCTCATACTCTTCCCTTGGTGCAGCTACCGAACCACATTCCTGTGATGGTACTTCCGGAGGCGACTCTGTTCCCTGGAGCTACTTATCCTTTGAAAGTTTCAAAAGCGTCTCATGTCAAATTGGTTAAAGACGCTTTGGAAGGGGATCGCTTTTTTGTGCTCGCTAATGAAGGCTCCGCTAAGAACATCCCCTGCCCCATTTCCGGTCTGGGAATGATCCGTGCCGCTATCAAAGTCAAGGAGTCTTACCACATGATCTTGCAGGGTCTCACCAGAGTGTTTCTCGAAAAACGTGTCTCTGCTTACCCCTATGACACCTATCTGATTTCACCTCTGGTCGAATCTTCCGGTAATCGCAAAGTCGTCCAGACCCTCGCAGATCAGCTCAAAGAAAAAGTCGCTCATGTCGTCAAAAACATGGACGTCAAGACCTTCGGTATTGTTGCCAAAGTTTCGCCATCGCCTCAGTTCAAAGAAAAATTTTCCAATCCCCTGGAAGATTTCCTTTCCTACCTGAAAAGCGTGGATCATCCCGGCGTCCTGGCTGACTTGGTCGCCAGCACCCTGATTATCCCCGGTAAAGACCGCCAAGCCCTGCTCAACGCCTGTGCCGTGAGCGACCGTCTGCGGACTGCCATTAAAATTTTTCGCAGAACCTACGGCCTGGCCGAATGAACAACTAATTTGATGAACCTTGACTGATAACCCCTGATAACTTAACCTACTACGCGATCTATCATGAATTCAAACGATAATATACCTAACCATGAGCATGAACAAACTGAAGAGGTAACCCAGGAACAAGTGCTCGAAGCCATGTTCTCCAACCTCATCATTCAGCAGACTCGGACCGCTCTTTTTTCCATGGGCCAGATCGCCGACCCGGAGACCGGTCAGCGCTTCCTGGACCTGGAAGGCGCTCAAATGCTCATCGCCACTCTGGAAATGCTCAAAGAGAAAACACGGGGCAACCTCTCCGTTCAGGAAGATAAATTGATCTCTCAAAGCATCAATCAGCTTCATGATATCTTTGAACATACCGTCCGTACCGTGGAAAAAGCTCAGGCCGAAAAAGGCTCCCTTACCGAGTCCGGACTCTATACACCGCCCACCGGTATCATCACCCCTTCCGAGGGTTTCTCTGGGGCGGCTCCCTTGGCATCCGAACCGGAACCCCGTCTGACAACTACTCCGGATTCACCAAAGCCCCCTGTTGAACCTGAACCCGACGATGATTCCCGGAAAAAATTCCATAAAAAATATTAATTGATCACCCTGAATAAGGAGAAAATCAGATTCAGTTTTTGTTTACCACATGGAGCTGTCACGAGAAGAACGCAGAAGGAAGGAACGAGAAGCTCAGCGCTTTTATATTTTGCCCGGTCAGGGCAGAGGCGCCAAAAAGCGCCGTCGTAAAGTCCGTAGAAGAGCCATTTTTACAGGGTTACTCTTGGCTGCACTCCTCGGAACCGCCCTCTGGCTCTATCATAACCGGGAGTGGCTCTAAACTTTACCCCCGCTGCGAACGTTGCGAACGCCTGAAGCTGAAAAAAATCGCCACACCCAGCAATAGGGCATTGTAAATGCCGATCACCAGGATCACCTGCTCAAAGCTCTCATGCTTCATCACTAAGGTGCCCAGGTAGAGAGCCGCTACGCACCAGAGCCACGGCACCGCTGCATAGAGTCCCCTCGCCAGAAGGTTATTGATCAGGACCGTGCTCATCGTCAGAGGGAACATCGCTAACGCGAACCACGGCAACAGCGCCGCCGCCTCCAGATAATTCGCCGAAAACATCACCCTCAGCGGAAGCTCCGGCATGAGAAAAGTCCCCGCCACCACCGCTGCCGAGAGCATCCCCGTCGTCCCCAACGCCATCAAAAGTACCGAAGACTTCTCAGATTGTGCCGAGCTTCGCGCAACCTTCGGGAACATCACCGCCGTCACCGGCAGCGTAAAAAATATCATCGCCTGCGTCACGATTCCCGCCGCCGCATAGAGGTTGACCTCCTCCGCATCGAATGCCGCCTTCACCACCAGCGTATCCGCGCTCACCATAAATAGCGGTATCCCGGCCCCCAACGTCAATGGCGCCAGCCGGATCACCCAGTCCCACAGATCCACCCTGGCCCCCTTCACACTCCACACCGGACGCGTCTTCCAGATACAGACGCCGATGCAGAGCAGGAGCCCTGATAACACACCCAGGAGCGCTCCCGAAGCGCCTCCCTTAAATAAAAAGAGAACAAGCGCAATCACCCCCAGCCGTCCTGCCCCATCCAGAATCTGACTCCATCCGACCCAGCAGAAATTCTGCTCTCCCTGGAGAATTCCCACTCCAATCGGCCGCAAAAGAATCAGGAGCCCCACCAGAACCGCCAGCGCCAGAAAAGTCCCCGAGATTTTGAAAAGCCCCTCTATTTGAGTATGGAAAAACCAGACGCCCAGGGCCGCCGCTCCCCACAAAAGAAAAGTCCACAAGACCGATTCCCGCACGAGCATACTCAGCCGTGAACGCGATTCGGGGTCCAGCGCGATCGCCGTCTGCTGTGCGAAAACCGCCTGGAGCCCGCAGGCCGGGATCATCATGAGGTTCAGTGCCCGCAGGTACATCCCCAGCGTCCCGTAGTCGGCTTCGCTCAGGCATCCCGTGGCCACCTTGTGCACAGCCCACATCAGGAGCCCGCCAAAAGTCGTGGCCGCGACCATCCAGCCGCTTTGCCTGAAAAACGCACCCTTATGCTCTTTCTGCTCCATTTTTTCTTCCCGGGCCTCGATTTTTTTGGGGAGTCCGCCAGAGGTTTATCCAACCCCCGGGCAGAAACTCCCCATACAACACTTCGACGCTGCTAATCCCCGGCACGCTCTTCCCTTTAAAAGAGCCCTCCGGGGAAAAGTGCTCTGAATCTAAAACTCGAACTTCACGTCGCTCAACCGGCGCTCTATCTCCGCCAGAACTTCCTTCTCTTCAGCGAGCGTCGGTGCCGCAAAAGTCACGCTGAAACGAAGATAAGCTCCCGCGTCATCCCAGGGAACAGTCGAGATCAGCTTCTCGGTGATTAGCCACTGCGATGCCGCCTCAGCCGTCGGGAATTCTATCCGCTTGCCCTCAGCCGTAACCGCCGCTTTCGGCGATACCGTGTAGAGGAAGAACGAGCCGCCCGGTTTACGAGCCTTGAAACCCTGTGCCTTGAGAACTTTTACTAGCCCTGTCATCCTCCGAGAATACTTGGAGATGATCTTCTTCGTAAAAGAGGGATTCTCCAGACCTTGAGCCACCGCGTGTTGAATCGCCAGGAACTGCCCCGAGTCCGTATTATCCTTAACGTCCCCGTACGCCTTGACCAGAAGCGGATTGCCCACGACAAAGCCGCAGCGCCAACCGGTCATGTTGAACATCTTACTGGCCGAATGCAGCTCCAGCCCCACATCCATGGCGCCCGGAGTTGACAGAAAGCTCAGAGGCTTGCCCTTAAAAATCAAAGCCGCATAGGCTGCATCGTGGATCACCACCAGACGATGCGCCTTGGCGAACTCCACCACCTTCGCGAAAAATTCCGGTGTCGCGCTGGCTCCCGTCGGGTTATTGGGATAGTTCAGGACCATCACCTTGGCGCGCTCGAGAACCTCCGCAGGCACCGCATCCAGATCAGGCAAAAAGCGGTTTCTTTCCACTAACGGCATCTGGTAGACCTTTCCGCCGTAATACTTCGCATGAGTTCCGAAAACGGGATATCCCGGAGTCGTCATCAGAACGTAGTCTCCCGGGTTGATCAGGACCGCCGGCAATATGGAGAGCGCCGCCTTGCTGCCGACACTGTGAATCACCTGCGTATCCGCATTGATCCCCGGCACTCCGCAGACCTCTTCCATGTACCGCACCACGGCTTTCTTCAGGACCATATCCCCGTTATCCGCATATCCCCGGTTCTCGGGTTTGCGGGCCTCACGGTAAAGGGCCTGCACCAGCTGTGTCGGCGCCATGGCGTCCGGTTCTCCCACACCCATGTCGATCAGCTTGATCCCCGGCTTGGCCTGAGCCGCAGCGCGCTTGGCACGCTTGATCTTCTCAAATTTATAAATGGCGGTGTCTTTGCCGTAATTCGAACCGCCGATACGGTCCGCGAATAATTCTTGTATGTATGTCTCTGTCATCTCTATTTTTTATGAGTGGCAAGGCGTTCGCAAAAACGCTCCATTCTTTCCAGACCCTTCTCTATTTGCGCCATCGATGTGGCATAGCTGATCCGTATATTATCATCCGAGCCGAAAGCGATTCCCGGTACCACAGCCACCTTCTCCTCTTCCAGGAGCCTGGCCGCAAAATCCACCGATTTCAAACCCGTTGCGGAAATATTCGGGAAAAGATAAAACGCGCCCTGTGCCAAAACACAGGAAATCCCCGGCATCCCACTTAACCGCTTCCAGGCGTAATCGCGCCGTCTCTTGTATTCAGCCAACCAAACAGGCAAATGATCTTGCGAACCATTCAGTGCCGCGATCGCTCCCGACTGCGCGAAAGAAACCGCGTTGCTCGTGCTGTGGCTCTGCACCGCTTCAATCGCATGGGCAATCGGTGCCGGTGCCGCCGTCACTCCTATCCGCCAACCCGTCATCGAGTAGGCTTTGGAGAGACCGTGCACAATAATCGTATGCTCAAAAATTTCAGGCGAAAGGCTCGCGACGCTGACATGCTCGGTGCCGTTATACACCAGCTTCTCATAAATCTCATCGCTCATGATGAGAACTCCCTTCTCAACGCAGATATCTGCAAGCGCCTTGAGCTCTTCCCTCGTATAAACGCTCCCCGTCGGGTTGCTGGGAGAGTTCAGAATAAAGAGCTTTGTCCGGGGCGTAATGGCCTGCCGCAGTTGCTCAGGCGTAATCTTGAATTCCGTCGCATCGGTCGCGCTCACGAAAACCGGTGTCGCTCCGGCCATGGTTACCATCTCCGGATAGCTCACCCAGTAGGGTGCCGGGATAATCACTTCGTCTCCCTCCTGGCACAAAGTGATAATCACATTGTAGCAGGAGTGCTTGCCTCCGCAGGATATGATGATCTGGCTCGGCTTATAGGTAAGCCCCTGATCTCTCAGAAATTTGTCAGCCACCGCCTGCCGCAGAGCCGGAAGCCCGCTGCTGGGGGTGTACTTGGTCATTCCCGCACGCATCGCTTCAATCGCTGCGTCCTGAATGTGTTGAGGCGTAGGGAAATCCGGCTCACCGGCTCCGAAACCGACGACATCCTGCCCCTCTGATTTTAATTGTTTTGCTTTGGCATCAATCGCCAATGTCAAGGAGGGGTTTACACCAGCCGCCCTTTTAGATATTCGATATTGCATATCCCGAGTCCATCTCTTACCCCATCCCGGAGTAAACCTCAAGTCTTAAGTGATGGAAAATTAACTTAAATTATTAGAAAAACTTATGAATAGCGCCGCCCCAATCAGTCCCGCTACTCGTTCCCGTTCATCCAGTTCTTGATTCGCTCAAAAAATCCCTGGCTCATCGGGTTCACATCCTGCTTGCAGACTCCCGCGAATTCCTTGAGTTTCTCCTTCTGAGTCGAATCCAGACGCCGAGGAACTTCCACGATCACCCGCACGTGCATATCGCCCGTCCCGCGTCCGTGTACATTCTTAACTCCCAGTCCCCGCAGCCGGAAAACCGTCCCCGATTGCGTCCCTTCCGGGATCACGATCCGTTTGTTCCCCTGCAACGTAGGCGCCTGCAGTTCTCCTCCCAGGGCCGCCGTCACGAAAGGGATCGGGATTTCGCAAATAAGGTCGTCGCCGTCGCGCTCAAAAATTTCATGCGGCTTGACGTGCAAAAAGACATAGAGATCTCCGGCGGGACCGCCTCTGACTCCGCTTTCACCGTTTCCCGAGGAGCGCAGCCGCGTCCCCGTATCCACTCCGGCCGGAATCTTGATCTTGACCGAAACAGTCTGCGTCACCCGTCCGCTTCCGCGACAGCTTGCACACGGTCGCTCGGGAACCTTCCCGGTCCCGTCGCACTTCGGGCAGGTCTGAACCATACTGATCCAGCCGCTGCCTACCTTGATCTGGCCGTGTCCGCCGCAATCTCCGCAGCTCTTCATCGAAGAACCCGCCGCCAGACCGGTACCGTTGCATTGAGAACAGGTCGCCTCTTTGCGGATGCTCAGCTCCTTTTCGCAACCCAGAGCCGCCTCTTCAAAGCTGATCTCCAGGTCATAGCGCATATCGTTGCCGCGCTGGGCCCCGTTGGCGCTCCGCCGGCTTCCTCCGCGCATATTGCCGAATATTTCCTCGAAAAGACCGCCGCCAGCTCCGCCGAATACCTGACTGAAAATATCAAACGGATCGTGGAACCCTCCTCCTCCTCCGCCGCCAAACCCACGTTTGCGGGCATCAAAGGCGTCATGCCCATATTGATCATAGGCAGCCCGCTTCTGCGGATCGCTCAGGACTTCATAAGCCTCGCCCAACTCCTTAAATTTTTCTTCCGCCGTCTTATCTCCGGGATTCTTGTCAGGATGGTATTTTACCGCAAGCTTCCGATACGCTTTTTTCAACTCGTCATCGGTCGCACCCTTGTTTACCCCTAAAACCGCGTAATAATCAGCCTTGGCCATAGATTCCGTTCTTACTTGCCCTGTTCACTTACCTTGCGTGCCACGATCACCCGCGCAGGACGAATCAAACGCGACCCCATCTTGTAGCCCTTGCGCAAAATCTGCGCCACGTGCCCCTCGGCGACCTCACTGGTCTCCATCTCCGAAACCGCTTCGTGATAGGAGTGATCAAATTCTTCACCTTGCGGCTCGATCGCTTCCACGCCGCATTCCTTCAACACGTTGCGGAACTGCGAAAGCACCATCTCGATTCCCTGCTGCAGCGATTTTACCGTCGGATCCTGAAAATCTTTGGAGGTCGAAAAAGCGATCTCAAAATTATCCAGAACCGGCAGAACAGTCTCCACAATAGCTACCTTTGCCGAAAGAACGTCATCCTGCCGCTTCCGCTCGGCCCTCTTCTTGAAATTATCGAAATCCGCAACCAGGTGCAGCAGCTTGTTCCAATACTCCTCCGCTTTGGAGGCCTTTTCCTTAAGCTCCTTGAGCTCCTCGGCGCTCAGAGTCTCCTCTGCCGCTTCCATTACAACTTCTGCCGCTTGCGCCTCGGCTTGCTGCTTCGTTTCCGCCGTGCCTTCAGTACCCGCAGAGACCTCTTCGGCCGTCTGCGCATTGGCTTCCTTTTCTTGTTCGGCTACATTACACCCTTTATTTTCCTCTGTATTCTTCTTCATTCCTGATACATTCCACATATAAACTGTGTGAGACAGAGGTAAGAGAAGATACTCTTCCGGCTGCCTCTAACACCCCCGCACCATATTACAATCAATCACCCCTTTGTGCAATACCCGATCTCTCCCTGCTTTGCCTCCGGAACAGCCTCAAATTTGAGGCAATGCGGTTGACATCCGAGTGAATACACCGATTAGAGCTGAAGCACCACCTGAAAAGGAACGGGTGTTTTTTTATGCCCTTATCACTTTCATAAGCATCTACCAAAACAGCACGCCGAATCTGCAACCCTCGCTACGCGAGGGGGAATACCACCATCCCTTGGGATGGTGATGTCAGTTTAAGGATTTGTTTCGTCGATTCTGTGATTTTGCAGGCCTCTCCGATCCGCAAGCCCTCCACCCAGAAGATCACCCCCTGCGCAGTCTCACCCAGCCAGAGCTGATGCCTCCGCACCTCGGCAACCTTCCGGTCCACGAAAATATCCTGCAATTTCCGGGTCCCATCCCGCATTCCGATCGGTTGAAAGCGGTCCCCTTCTCGCCAATGCCGTAATGTGAAAAAATCTCCCACTCGGTCCAGGTCGAAATATTCGACTCCCTCGGGCTTATCCTTCCAATCCACCACTTCGCCAGGCTTTAAAACTTCAAACCTCACCCGCAGAGCCACTTCTCCCGGCAGGGAAATCTCCTGAAGCTCCCCACCCAGAGAAACCCTGATCTCCTCCAAATTCCCGAAATCGGCTTTCTCCACCTCGCTCAATCGCCAGCTTCCCAGCTGTCGGTAATACAGCTCACCCCGGCAGCTGTGCGCCTTGCCCGGATTCTGAATAAAATAATCAACCGCATCCAAGGTCGGCTGAAGGCCCCTCTCAATAAGCGCCTCCGCGACCGCTCGCCTCTGAAGTGCCGTGTGCCAGCTCTCGAAAGGGATTCCTTCCCGTTTCAAGCGCTCGATCTCCTCGGAAAGATAATCGGATTCCTGCCCCAGAATCTCCATCGTCCGCAGGAGGGTCCGCCCCAAACTCGGGCTGTAACTCTGCTCCAGGAGCGGAAGGAGCTCATTGCGGATTCTATTCCTGAGAAAATCCCCAGAGCTGTTGCTGGAATCTTCCACCCAGGATATTTTCCTCCCTCTCAGGTAGTCGAGAATCTCCTCGCGACTGCACCCCAGAAGCGGACGCACCACCTTGAGCCCGCCGACTCCCTCTCCGGGAAAATCCGATACCGCCCGCATCCCTTTAAGCCCCTGGCTGGATGCACCCCGCAGGAGCCGCAGGAAAAAAAGCTCCGTTTGATCCCCGGCGTGATGCCCCATAAAGAGAAACCTCGCTTGGAGCTCACGCGCCTTCTCGGCAAAAAACCGATAACGGCACCCCCGTGCCGCCATCTCGAGCGACGTTTTGGATTTGGACGCCTCGGCAATAACATCCCCTCTGCCCACCGCCAGAGACAGGTCCATCTCCTGCGCCAGTCTGCGGACAAATTCCTCGTCTCTCTCGCTTTCCGCACCCCGAAGCTGATGGTTGAAATGAAGAACATGAAGCGAAATCTCCGGATAGAGCTCCCGCAAAATATGAAGCAGCGCCACCGAATCAGCTCCGCCCGAAACCGCCACCAGAGAGACTCCACCCGGCCCAGTACCGGCACCTAACCTCTCCAGCACCGCAGCGCATTTCTTCACACAAACGTGCGAATCCTCTTTATTGAAAATATCCCCCATTCTCAGCGCGCGGGATAGCAGACATCGGCCTCCAGCAAGAAATCATCCCCCAGCCTCTTCCACTCGGCCCCAACCGCCTTCACCGCCTCCGCCAGATGTTTCACGCCTTCGCCTCCGACGCCGCTGGGCGCACCCTTTCCCCCGATAATCTTGGGCGCATAATAAAAATGAATCCGATGGACCAATTTCTGGTGCAGGAATGATTCGCTCAACGTCCCGCCGGCCTCGATTAGGAGATGCGTCACCGATTCCTCTCCCAGTTTTTTGAGCACCGCCGATAACTTCAGCCGCCCCTGTCCGTCAAGCGCTATCCGCCAGACCTGGACCTGCCGGCTCAGAGCCTCCACCCGTTCCGCCGGCGCATCGCTCCCGACGACAACGGTGGTCAGATGCCTCCACGGGTCCGAAACGATATTCGAATTGAGCGGCGTCCGCCCTTCGGTATCCAGAACGATCCTCCGCAACCGCGATTGATCTTCGTCCTTATGCGTAATATTGAAACCGCATAGCGAGCGAACCGTCAAAGAGCAGTTATCGGCGATCACCGTATTGACTCCCGTGACAATCGCATCCACCTGCGAACGAAACTGCATCGCGTGCGCCCGCGCCTCCGTGCCGGTAATCCATCGCGATTCCCCGGAAGCCGTCGCGATCTTCCCATCGAGCGACATCGCGCTCTTGAGCGTCACTAACGGCGTCCTGTTCACAATCCAGTAGTTGAAAGCCCGGTTGAGATTCCGTGAAGCTTCCTCCAATATCCCGCTCCGGACCTCTACGCCGCCTTGCCTCAGAAGCTCCAGCCCTCTGCCCTGATGCGCCGGGTTGGGGTCCGTTGCCGCGCAGACCACCCGGGCGATTCCGGCCTTGAGAATCGCCTCCACACACGGGCCCGTCCGTCCCTGGGTCGAGCACGGTTCCAGCGTGACATAGAGCGTGCTCCCGGCGAGAGAGTACCCCTGATTCAGAGCATCCTTCATGGCAAGAATCTCCGCATGAGGCTCTCCGGCCTTCTGGTGCCAACCTTCGCCGATCACCTTATTCGTGCCTTGAACCAGAACGGCACCCACCATCGGGTTTGGCGAAGTCTTCCCCTGACCTCTTGCCGCCAGTTCGAGAGCCCTCTCCATCAGACGGAGATCCGTCTGCTCCTCATGATTAGAAACAACTGCCATAACTCTATCCCCTTATTCGTTCTCTTTACCGTCCTTCCGGATCCCCCTATCTCCCCAGTAAGTCATAGGTCTCACCCTTACGGGTCGGGAAGCTTACCCATTTCCCGTCATAGCTGACACCCGCCAACGGGAAGCCCTTATAATAAACCGTAACCGGGCGCCCGGAGTAAATCACGCAGGAATTGCCCAGGACCGAAGTAACCTTGCTTCGGGTGAGCCTTCCGCCGTTCCACTCCAGGTCAACGATAAACCCGTTGCGTCCGCGCAAACCTTCCACGCTCCCCTTCTTCCATGCCTCGGGTAACGCCGGGAGTAAATTGAGCCGGCCTTCATGGCTCTGCAGGAGCATCTCCGCTATGCCGGCAGTTCCGCCGAAATTCCCGTCAATCTGGAAAGGCGGGTGCGTATCAAATAGATTCTGCAACGTCGATTTGGAGAGCAGCTCCTGGATATGCTCCAGCGCTGCCTGTCCATCCTGCAGCCGCGCATAAAAATTGATAATCCAGGCTCGGCTCCAACCCGTATGTCCGCCGCCTTTGGATAACCGCCGCTCCAGTGTCACCCGTGCCGCCTTTGCAAGCGCCGGAGTCCCGCTGACGGTGATCTGCTTGCCCGGATGCAGCGCAAAGAGATGGGAAACATGCCGATGCCCCGGCTCTGCTTCGTCAAAATCCTCCATCCATTCCTGCAGTTGTCCGTGTTTGCCGATTTGTAAGGGCACCAGCTTTGAGCGAGCCTCCTGCAATTGCTCCGCAAACTCCGCATCCTGCTTCAACACGGATGCCGCCTCGATGCAGTTGCTGAAAAGATCGTAAATAATCTCCATATCCATCGTAGGCGCCAGGCAGATATTCCCCCGCACCCCATCCTTTGTGATAAAGGTATTCTCCGGAGAATTAGCCGGACCGCTCACCAGCCAGCCCGTCTCCGGATGCTCAAAAAGATAATCCAGATAAAACTCCGCCGATGCTTTCATCACCGGGTAAGCCCATTTCAAATACTCCCGGTCTCCCGTAAATGCGTAATGCTCCCAGAGATGCTGGCATAGCCATCCGCCTGCCGAAGGGAATAATCCCCAGCCGGCACCCTCTCCCGGAGCCGTATAGCCCCAGACGTTCCCCAGCACATGCGTCACCCAGCCTTTGGCTCCGTAGTGAACCTGCGCGGTCTTATTGCCCGGTATCTCCAGCGAGGCGATATAGGCCAGAAACGGCGTATGGCACTCTGATAACCCCGTCACCTCCGCAGGCCAGTAATTCATCTGGTCATTGATATTATGGTGGTAATCCGAATTCCACGGCGTCTGAATCCCGTCGGCCCAGATGCCCTGCAGGTTCGCAGGCATCGTTCCGTATCGCGAGGAGCTGATGAGCAGATAACGCCCCATCTGAAAATAAAGTGCCACGAGCGACGGATCATTCCGCTCTTTCCTGAAATTCTCCAGCCGCTCATCCGTAGGTGCCCAGGCTTGTGCGGTCTCTCCCAAATTCAGCGTGCAGCGCGAAAAGAGACTCGAAAAATCCTCTATGTGCCGGCTCTTCAACTTTCCATAAGACTGCCGCAGCGCTTTCTGCAAAGTCTCTTTGCAAATCTTCTCGTAGGGATTGCCCACATAGAGCGGCTGGCCATCTTTAAGCGGCTGGCCCACCCTCTTCCAACGGTTCCCTTTCTTCAGAACCTCCGTATTCGGCTTGATATAATCGGTCGCCGCCGTGAGAATCAGCACCGCACTATCCGCATGGCTGATTCTGAGTGTCGACCCATCCATCGAGACAGCCCCGTGAACGGCCTTCACTCCCACCCGGGCCATGAATTTCATCCCGTCCGGATCATTGCCGCTCGGCAATTGCCCCTCCATCACGATCTGAGCCTTTGCTCCATCAGCGGCACGCACAACGGCATTCTCGTAACGCGAGAGATTGACATCGCAGGTCACGGCTCCGGGCCGATCCGCGCTCAAATAAATCACCAGAACGTCATCGGGATAGCTCGAAAACACCTCTCGGCTGAAACTCGTCTCGCCTACCCGATAGGTCGTCCGTGCAACTCCGTTGGCCAGATTAAGCTCCCGCCTGTAATCGCTGAAAACTTCATGTCCCGGGAAGTAGATCGTCAAATCCCCCAAAGTCTGGTAGCAGCCATACTTGGCCCGTGCGCCGTTTCCATTGCCCGAACCATCGTTCTTGCAAACCAGATATTTCTGCGTCAGGTTATTCGCCTCCGCATATTTCCCTTCCAGGAGCAACTGCCGTATCTCATCCTGATGCTCCAGAGCCGCCGGGTTATCCGGATCAGATACTCCGCCCGACCATAGCGTATCCTCGTTGAGCTGTAGTCTCTCTGTCGGAATTCCTCCGTAGACCATCGCTCCCAGCCGTCCGTTACCCACCGGCAAAGCCCTCGACCAATCGGCCGAAGTCTGCCACATGTTGCTGTTTTCTATTTTTACCGGGACCGGCTCCCGATACCACAAAGTCTCGCTTGGATTGATCAATTCCGCAGAGTGAACCACTCCTGCGCCCAAAAATGCCGCAACGACGAACAGGAGCCCCGGAATAAACCTCTTTGAAAATTGAAACGGAGAAATACCCCTCTCACTTCTTCCCTTATCTGCGTGAATTTCTTTCATAATGACAAATTCCTTATACAGGTCTAGAGGATACCGATATCCAACCCGAAAGTCAAAATGAATTGCCTTTCCGGGGGACCCATTTTTTTCGCGATAAATCGCTGAAGAAGAAATAAATATTTTGCCCGATCGCCTCAGGGCCTCTCTAAAACCTAGAATTCCCCTCCGCCTCCGTCATCGTACATGAAACTGCTCGGCTCCTGCGGCTCACGGCTCTGCGCCTCTTCTGCCTTTGCCGGACCCGGCCCCAGCCGATGCAGCAATTGATGAATGAAAACCGTATTGTCGCAGCAGAGATATTTCATCTCTCCGCCCATCCTCGAAAAGCTCTTGCAAAAACGCAGGTAATACTCCGGGTTCGTCTTCGGCGGCTCTCCTTTGCTCCAATCCCAGTTACTCCCCTCATGCAAATCCACCACGTAGAAAGAGTGCCCGGTGATTGCCGGCCGCTTGGCCTGAAAGCGAAGATTATGCACCACGCTCAGGCTCTTCTCGAAAACCTGGGGTGCCATAATCGCAGAACCCACGCTCAACACCACCCCGTCAGTGAGATTCTCCACCGAAGCGTTGAATCTTTTGAAGTCGATTCCCCCGGCGCGTCCCACGACCGCTCCGTTATAGAGCGGATGCACCGTATAAATATCGTATCCTATCCCCGGATGCACCGTCATTGGCACTTTGAGTTTCCACGCATTCCCCGAAACCGAAACCTGCTTGTATTGATGCCGCATTCTGTGCCGACCCGTTGCCAGGCCGATACTCACGGCCGAAAGCAAGTCCGCACGCGCTGCGGTCGTCGCATCGCTTGGGTACTGGCAAATCTTCTCCATCAGCTCGTGCGCCTCGGGCACAACTCCTCCATTCTCCATCACCCAGCAGCCGATCGATTCCCCAAAACCCCAGCCATAGAGACCGCCGATCATGAGCGCCAAATTGATGCTTTTGCCCGTTTCATTCCAGGCACCAAAAACCCCGTGCGCCACATTTTCCCGCACACTCTCCGTCGAGACTCCGCAATAGGCGAACTCCCAGTCGTGGATAATCCCGGCACCGTTGGTCGCCAGATGTGTCACCCAGCCCCGGCGTATCAGCTCAATCAGGAGCGCCGAGCCGCCGTTTTTGATGAGATGCGCGCCGTACATCAGTATTACCGACGCATTCTTCTCGCGAGCCTTCCGAATCGCCGCGACACAACTCTCCAGTTGTGGCTCAAGCGCCGCAGGGGCCGGCTCAGGCGTACGGGAGGGCGGTATCAACACCCGTTCCAGACGGGTCATACTCTTGCGTTTGGCCAGAGGGAACACCCTCACATCGGCCGTATCCAGTTCCGGATATATAAAATCAGAATCAAACATCTTCTCTACCTGTTATAATTAAATTGAGTAACCGCTCCGGCTCCGAGTAGTCGCCGATCACCAGTTGTGCCCCGGCCTCCGAGAGCAATTTTTTCTTCATCGGGTCGATCAGACCCGTTCCCTGATAGGGCGGCGTATCCACCCACGATTCATCACTGGCCACTCCCACGGGGAGGCCGCCCACTCGGGCCGTTTCGTGCATCTCCACAAATCCATCCCCGAAGGCGATCAATCTCTTGCCGCTCATCCCCGGCCGCTTCATGATCATTTCTATCACCTTCGCCTTCGAAAACCCCGGCCGATGCGCATAAATCTGCTCTCCAAAATATTTCTCCAGACCCAGCTCCTTAATTTCCGGCAGCACGATCTCCTCATCCGTCCCGCTGGCCAGGTAGAGGTTAAACCCGCGCCCCTTCAATAAATCGAGCATCTTTAGAACTCCCGGCACCAATACGCTCTCCACGCTCCGGACACCCGACTGAACCGCCCCATGCCTCCGCTTTGAAGTCACCTCCAATGAGCGCACGAAATCGCGGGTCTCCGCCTCAGCGTCCAACGCCTCTCCGCCGCGCTCCTTCAATCGCTCCCCAAAGCGGATGAATTGAAAAATACTCGGCTTGCCATTCTGCCTCAGCATGTCGTCCAAGAGGAGCGACCTCAGCTCCTCTTCACTTTCCCCATCCAGCCGGGGCATCTTCCTCAGAAAAGAGGCCAACATCAACTCGCTCCAGCCCGCTCGGACCAGAGAAATCGTCCCGTCCAGATCAAAGAGAATCTCAGTTGCTTCCGGATGCGGCTTGAATTTGGATAAAATTTCCACTCCTCCGGACATTTTTCTATAAACAAACGGAGAGTCAAGAACTTTGCATCCTTAACTCTCCGTCGTTGTTTTTTAATTACTTACGGTAAAACGCACTCAAGGCTGTATTTACCCGATCCGAGCTCCTCGGTCTTGCCCGCAGGCGTCACAACCGTGGCCGTCGTATTGGCAGGAATCTCGATATCCCAACTGAACTTCTTGCCTTCCACTTTCCATTTGCTGGAGGCCTTGCCATACGGTGTCTCCAAAGATGCCTTCACGTAGTCCACTCCCTTGACCGGTTCGGGCTTGAACACGATCTTCTTGTAACCGGGACCCGCACTGCGGATACCCGCCAGACGCTCGTAGAACCATACGTTCAGGTCGCCGATCAGCATCACGTGGTTATGCGAATTCATGGCCGGGTTAGCCGTATCTCCGTTCCAGAGCTCCCAGATCGTGGTGGCTCCGTTCTTCACCATGTAGCCCCAGCTCGGGTATTCGGTATTGGTCACCAACTGCCAGGAAATATCCGAGCGGCCGTAGTCCGAAAGAACCCGGTTCAGATACTGAGCCCCGACCAGACCCGTGCCGATATGACCCTTGGTGTGAACCATGATCTTATCGACCAACTGCTCAAACACGGCCTGTTCCTCTCCCTGAGGCACCATGCCGAAGAAGAGCGGCAGCACGCTGGAGGTCTGCGAGCCGTTATCAAAGCATTTCTTATCCGCATTGTAATACTTTTTCATGAACGCGGCCTTCATTTCATCGGCACGCTGAGCCCATACCTTGGCATCATCGCCCTTATTGATCAGGGTGGCGTATTTCTCCATCAGCCGCAGGTTCCCGTAGAAATAGGTACTCGCGAGCACTCCGGGTGCGGTCTTGCGCAATGGATCATTGGAGTGAATCAATTCGGGTGATTCGGGCGGACAGCACCAGTCACCGTACGTATCTCTCTCGATAATCCCGTCCTTCACATACTGCTGCATGCGGTCCATCCATTTCTTCATGCTAGGATAGTGCTCTGCTATAATCCCGATATCACCATACTGATTGTAGAGTGCCTCGGGGATAATGATGGAGGCGCTGGGCCAGGTCACGTCGTCATGGTAAATAGGCCAGTAATTCGGAGATACAACCGAAATACTTCCTTCCTCATTCTGTGAATCGGACATATCGCGCAGCCACTTCGCATAAAGAGGCGCAATGTTGAAGATCATGCTCTCTCCCAGTGATTCAGCCGCACGGTCTCCCAGCCAACCCAGGCGCTCGTCACGCTGAGGGCAATCTGTGGGCATACTCCGGTAGTTACCCCTCGTTCCCCAGAAAATATTGTGATAAATCTGGTTCACCAGCGGATGAGAAGTCTCAAACTGCCCGATCACGTCCAGATCGTCATGAACCACGCAGCCCAGAATATCCTCCGGCTTGAGCGTTCCAGGGTACCCGCTCACTTCCACGAAACGGAATCCGTGGTAGATGAAGCGCGGCTCATAAGTCTCCACGCCCTGACCCTTCATGATGTAGCGGTCGGTCACCTTTGCGCTGCGCAGGTTCTCCATGTAGAGTGTCCCGTCCTTCTTCAGCGTTTCGGCATGGACCAACTTGATCTCCGTCCCGGCCTTGCCTTGCGCCTTAATCCGGCACCAGCCGACCATGTTCTGTCCCATATCGACCATAAAGGTCCCTTCGCCTGTCTGGGTCACGCTCTTGGGTGTCAGAATTTCTGTCACGCGAATCGGCGGCATCATCTGCGCCTTGAGCTTACCGGCGGGAATCTCTTCCTTGCCCATCTGCTTGACCTTGAACCAGCCCTCCGGCTTGAAGGTCAGGTTATTCCAACCGTTCAGCTCCATCCGCGCATCATACGTCTCGCCGTCAAACTCGTTATTGAAACGGATCGGCCCTTTGTCGGTCACTTGCCAGCTCTCGTCCGAGACGATCTCCTGGATACTCCCGTCTTCATATTCCACACGCACCAGAGCGCGAGTCATCGGCATTCCATAATGGTGGCCCACACGGGGATTGGTATAGCGCCCGTTGCCCAGCATCACACCCAGCACGTTCTGCTTCTTGTTCAGGTTCTGCTTGATGTCAAACGTCTGGAAAGCCAGCGTCTTAGTGTAATCAGTCGCCATGGGGTCAAGCACATGATCCCCGATCTTGGCGCCGTTGAAATACAGTTCAAAAAGTCCCAATCCCGAAATATGGGCATAAGCCGACTTGACCGGCTTCTCCGGATTGAGCGTGAAATCCTTGCGCAGGAGCAACGCCGGCAGATTCAACACTTCAGTATTCTCACCCGGTTTATTCCAGGGGGATACTCCGATGGCTCCCTGCACGACTACCGGCTCCCAACCCGCTGTGCTCACTTGTGCGCTCGCCCAGCCTTCGGGTTTATTTTTGGAGGATTGCCAGCTCTCGTCGGTCGAGATCATCTGCGTCGAGCCGTCTTCAAAAACGACCTCCACCACAGACGCCAACCCGGCATATCCTTCCGAGCCGTTTACCGCCGAAACGCAAATCGTGTTCTCACCGGCCTTCGCGAATTTTTTCAGGTCAAAGAATGAAATATCTTTCCAACTGGTGCCCGAACCGGCTTCTTCTCCGTTGAGATAAAAGCGGAATGAATCGTCCGCCGTCGTCAGGGCGCTGATGGATTGAATCGCCTTGTCTGAGGGCAGCGAGAAAACCTTCCGGAAATAACGGTCACCCGCGGCTACGCTGCCGGGCTGGTCCTTCTTCGCTTCTCCGGTCCATATCCAACGGGCATTCTTGTAAAAAGCATCCTTGGAGGGCCCTTTATCCAGCCCCATATCCTTCAAGCTCATTCCCACCCATTGCGAGTTCTTCCAATCGGCTTCCTGCTCCGGACCGTAGGTCCACATCGCCGTCGGACTCCATTCCGAGACTTCCCCGGCTTTATCCCAAACGCGAACCTTCCAGAACACGCGCTTCATCCCCTCCGGGCGCTTGCCCACGTACGGGAATAGATGCGACCAGTCTCCTTCAATCTTGCCACTTGAATAGAGATCGGCCTTTTCAGGGGTCAGCAGCTCTTCGCCGGTCGCCGCCAGCACTTCAAAAGCCGTCTGCATTTCATTCTGAGCGTCCGATTTTAACTTCCAGCTCAGTCGAGGGCTCTCGGCGTTAATGCCAAGAGGATCCACCATAAACTCACAGCGCAAATCCTCAAGAGAGACCTTTGCACTGGCACTCCCAACCATGCCCATCGCCATGGATAAGAGGATGATATTCCTAAAAGTATACTTCCTTTTCACAGGCACCATTAAACACAAACACTCGATTAAATGAAAGCAAAAAGAGTCTTTCTCTCCTAAAGTTTTGCAATTCCTTCCAAAAACTTTCAGGCACGAGCTGTCCTCTCTCCTCAAGCAAATCGCCTCAGCTATTTCACGCCGTTGCTCTTCTCCAGAACTGCATCCCAGTCCCAGTTTGCCTCCTCCAGAAGCCCCTGCAATACCCGCAAATCCTCCACGATCAGGTCCGGCTCCGAGCGCCTCAGATCCTCCAGCAGCGTATATCCGGTCAGTACCGCACAGGAACGCAGCTTCCCATGATGAGCTGTCTCGATATCGTGAACCATATCCCCGATAAATAGCGTCTCTCCCGGAGCCAGCTCATGCTTACTGATCAGCTCCGAGATCCTCGCCTTCTTATCCCAGACCCCCACATAAGGGTGATCCAGATATTGATTGAAGGCGATACGCCCCTGCAGCGACTCGTAATGTTGCTGATGCATCGAGCTGAAAAGAAACGTCCTGATCCGCTTGGACTTCACGAACTGCAAAAAAACCTCCGCGTGTTCCAGCGCCTCAACCTTATCCTGCAATGGGATATACGCCTCATGGAACCACGTCTCCAGTTGCCTAGGGTCCACACCCGGCGCCACCCTCTCATAAAACCGGGTGAAGGGCAGACAAAACTCTGCCCGGAATTCATCAAGCGTCATCTCTTCCTTCCCGAGCTTTCGCAGGATGTAATTCGTTGCCCCCATCACCGGCGGCAAGTCATTCACGAGCGTTCCGGACCAGTCGAAAATAATGTTCTTTAAAACCACCTCGCTTCTCTCTTTCCTATTGCGCCGCCCCTTTGCGGACCTCCTCTTTCTTCTCTTCGAGCTCTTCCTGCAGCCGTTTCCGCTCCGATACCAGTTGAGCGTCGATCTGATAATAAGCCTCCGGGTCATTCTCCTGGGCCGCTTTCTCTTTTTGCGCTTTCAGTAAGAGCTCCCTCTCCGCAATCTTGGCCTGGTAGAGCTTTTCCAGCTCAGCCAGCCTTTGCTTCTGTTCCTCACTCAGTTTGGCGATCTTCTCCTGTCCAAACCTCTCCATTGCTCTTTCGTATGCACTCTTCATAGCAAATTCATTCTACTTTTTCGCCTCTCCCAATGCAACACCGGCAAACGCCTCCGCTCAACTCCTTCAGCGGCCCCTCTTTTTTCCAATGCGCATTTGCAGAAGCTACCCCGCAAGCACTATTTTGAGCCATTGTTCTCTTACGGCTTGACCTCTCCGCCTCTTTGTGAGAGAGTCGACCCGCTTTTTGGCTTATGCCAGTGTAGCTCAGCGGTAGAGCAGCGGTTTCGTAAACCGCAGGTCACCGGTTCAAGCCCGGTCACTGGCTCCATTCTCTTTTTTTCTGATTTACTCCGGCTTTCTTCCGGTGTTTTTTCCTTCTTTAAAATCACTTCGCCTTGTTTGCCTCTCTGATGAGACCGAAAAAGGTATAGGGATCCACCACTGTAACAGCGGCATTGGGATGGTTTTTCTTCAAAGCTTCCGAGAGCGCCAGATACCACGAGGGCGTCTTCAAGATCGACCGGCACCAGGCAAACCCCGGCTTATCCGCGTATCGTTCTGAAACCCAGGCAATGTCACGCGCCGCCACGACGGGGTCCTCGTTCAAATCCCATTCATTGCAGGTCGGCACTCCGCCAATTATCCGCGCCTCTTTCTCAAAATGTGTCCCGCATCCATCTGGGCTGAAGAGCGAATAGGCCTTAAACTCCTTCTCCGTCGAGGCATACCCTGCTCCGTCCAGCACAAAACCGACAATGCTCATATCCCAACGCCCCATGTAGTTGCTGCAGTGCTCCGCCCATGCCGCCAGCCCTGAAGGGAAAGGCACCTCCCCGCGCTGAGTTAGTGAACGCGGGTTCAAATACCCGGCTCCCGAGTCGCCCGTAATGAAGAAATCATTCGTGCTCGCATTCTTGTAAGCATAAACCAGCGCCATCGGTGCACGGTCGGCCAGGTTGGGATTAAACGCCCAGCCCATCGGCACCGCTCCCCGTGTCGGGTCGCCGAACATCTTGGGCACACTCCGGTAAAGCCATGCCGGCGCATCGTAATCCCCCACGTAATGCCCCAGGTAGAGCCCGGCCTTGACACTTCCATCCGGAGCGATATATCCCCGCTTCTTCCATTGCTGAACCGTCGGCTTGGGGTTCGGCTGCGAATATTTCTCCTTCAGCGGGTAGTGCGTATGGAATGAGGCATTGGCCATCGCCGAGTACCCGGGCGCATCCGCCTCCATATATCCGTTATATTGCGAAATAATCCGGCCATGCTCCCACTCCGTATCCACTCCGCCGTGTTTGCAGCCGACACTCCGGTGATCCGTATACTTGAAAGGCCACGGCGTAAAGCCTCCCACCTTGAGAATCCTACCCCCATTCTGCAGGTAATGTTGGTGCATCACCTCCCGGAACATCGAGACGTCTGCCCCCAGAGGTTGCTCCCGGTCATCATTCGGTGTCTCGTCTCCCCAGGGCGAAAGGTCAAAGAAGAAACTCCGCTTGCTGATGAAATAATCGTGATTGGAGAGCGTGTGCATATCCGGCCCGGCCGACTGCGGATGCTCAATCCAATAAGAATCGATATAATAGGCGGCAAAAAGCGGATCGCAGAGCCCACTCTTCAGATAACGCTCAATGGCCCAGCGGTAAGCGTCGGTCTTGGCGCTGCCCGTACTGGGTAAGTCATAATCCGGAATCCGCCCCTTTCCGGTAAATTTACTCTTACCGTCCGGCTCGACCAGCCACTCCTTAACCGGGTATCCATAGCGTTTCGAGAGTATCTGATACATTGATTCGGGCTCTTGGCTCCAACGCACCGGGATCAAATCCAGTGCCCCGGCCGCCGTCGATGCCAGACACGCCGTCGCATGCACCTGCGGGTCGTAAACCACCAATCCCTCAGCCCGTTCCTTGAATGCGTCAAAAACCGCTTCGATGGAGTCCAGCTTCACCACTTCGGCTCCCTTGAGCCAGCCGTCTTCCTTCTGATACCAATCCAGCCAGAATTGATCAGTCTC
>CAZSTC010000007.1:0-8954 GCA_964609795.1 uncultured Verrucomicrobiota bacterium | reverse complement strand
TTGCCGGCACACTTATGCCTCTGGTCTGTACCCGTTTCGCTCCGCCACACTATATCAAAACCACCCCTTTTCCAAGTCTAAACACCTTTCCCAATCCCCCGAATCCTTCCGCAACGCTTGAACTCGGATTGCAAATCCGCTAGACTCACGAAGAGTGTTGGCCTGTCTATGAACAGGGGTGTTTTCCCCATCTTTTACCGCTCAAGGAAGCTCTGAAATAGAAGGCCTGCAGAAATTTCGAAAAAGGGATAATACCATGGACGATAAACTGGGTGAGGAAGCGAAAATCTCCGGCCGGCAATCCCAAAGCCTTCGCCTGAAGGCGCTGGATCGCTACGACGTACACGATGGAGAATATGAAGAGGATTTCAACGGCCTGCTCAAAGTGGCTGCTGCACTTTTCAACGTCCCCTTCGCCAGCCTGAATTTCCTTAACGGCGACGAAATCACCTACCACGCTTCCAGCCGGAAAACCGAGCGCAGCTTCTCCAAAAGCGGAGTTTCCTTTGAGCCGCTCTTTCAGGAAGATGAATCCATCCTCGTCATCAACGATCTGGAGCAATACCCGCAGCCCTCCTGTTCGCTCTCTGTTCTCCGCGATGAACACATCCGCTTTTACGCTGCGGCGCACCTGCTCTCCTTCGATGATTTCCATATTGGCACCCTGCAGATTATGGATGTTAAGCCGCACGATTTCTCCTCCGAAGATCGCGACATGCTCAAAACTCTGGCCAGGCAGATCATGAACCGCCTGGACCTGACCTATCGCTTCTACCAGATGCGCAAAGCAAGCGCCCTCTACCAGTCGCTCGTCGATCACTTGCCCGATTCCATCTGCATCCTCCGCAAAAACCTCCAGGGCGAATTCACTTTCGTGAACAAGAATTTCTGCAAACTCCTCGGCAAAGACCACGACCAGGTCATCCGCAAAACCGATTTCGATTTCTTCCCCAAGGAGCTCGCCCAGAAATATCGTCTGGACGACGAAAACGTCATGAGCTCCAAAGTCCCCTTGACCCTCAACGAAGTCAATGAAAATGCCAAAGGCGATAAACGCTATGTCCACGTAATCAAAATCCCTCTCTTCGAGCCCGATAATCCCTACGAGGTCATGGGAATTCAATGTATTTTCTGGGATGAAACCCTCAGAATAGAAGCCGAATTGCAGATCAAGTTTCAGAAAAATTTACTCCAGCGCCTCCTGGATATGAGCGCCGATTGCATCTACTTTAAGGACCTGGATTCCCGCTTCATCAAAATGAGCCGCTCCATGCTCCGCTACTTCGGCCTGAGCGACGAACAGCAGATGATCGGCAAACGCGATTCAGATTTCTTCCTCTCCGAACACGCCGATAGAGCGTTCAGGGAAGAACAGGAAATTATCCGCACCGGCAAACCCATTATCGCCAAAATCGAAAAAGAAACCTGGACCGACGGCCACCAGACCTACGCCCTCACCAATAAAGCTCCCCTGCTCGATGATGAAGGCAAAACCATCGGCACCTTCGGTATCAGTAAAGATATTACCCGCCTCATCCAGGCCGAAGAAGCCATCAAGAAAGCTCGCGATCAGGCCCTGGAAGCCACACGTATCAAGTCGCAGTTCCTCGCCAACATGACTCATGAAATCCGAACCCCCATGAATGTCGTTATCGGTATGGCCGAGCAACTGAGCATGACCCCTTTGGAACCACAACAACGCGAATTCCTCTCCTACATCTCCTCCAGCGCCAATTCGCTCCTTTCCATCATTCAGGATATTCTCGATTTCTCAAAAATGGAGGCCGGCAAACTCTCCATCCCTTCGGTCGATTGCAATCTCAGCGAAACCATCCTCCAGGCAGTCAACCCCCTCTCCGGACTGGCTGAGCAGAGAGGTATTGAGCTCCTCATGCTCCTGGATGATCAGTTGCCCGAGTGGGTACGCGGTGCCCCGGAGCGCATTCGCCAGATTCTCACCAATCTCATCGCCAATGCCATCAAGTTCACTCTCCAAGGCGAAGTCGTCCTCACCCTCTCCGTTATCAAGAAAACAGCCTTCCATACGGAGATAGAGTTCTCCGTCCGGGATACCGGCATCGGAATCGCACCGAATGTCATCCCCAAACTCTTCAACGCCTTCTATCAAGCCGATGGCAGCACCACCCGCGAGTTCGGCGGCACAGGTCTGGGGCTGGCCATCTGCAAACAGCTCGCCAATCTCATGAAAGGCGATATCTCCGTGGAAAGCACCCTCGGCAAGGGCTCCACTTTCAGAGTGACCCTCCCGCTTAAGCATCCTCAGAGCCCTCACAAAGAGATGCCGCTTCCTCCGGCTCTGCCCGATCTCCTCAAGGATAAACCGATCCTGATTGTGGATGATAACGCCACCAGCCGCCAGATCCTGCGCATCTACCTGGAGAGCCGCAACGCCTGTGTAACCGAAGCCGCCAGTGCCGCCGCCGCTTTGGAAATCCTTCAAAAACCCTCCACAAAGAAGGCACCCTTTGCCTTTGCCCTGATCGATTACCAGATGCCCGAGATGGATGGGATTGCCCTGGCCAAAAATATCTCCGAACTCCGGCTCAACCCCCCGATAAAGCTCATCCTTCTCTCCGGTGTCAGCTCAGTCCGCTCACCCCAAACACTCAAAGAATCCGGCTTTGCTGGCGCTCTGCTCAAGCCCATTCAGAAACAAAAACTCCTCGAGTGCCTGAGCTCCGTTGCGGACCCGGCCGTCTCCCCGGATGAGTTCTCCCAGCCCGACCTGCCCAAACAGAAAGAAGAACTCCCCTCCATGGAGGAAATCTATTCGCGCTTGCAATCGGTCAACATCCTCATCGTCGAGGATATAGAGCTCAATCAGAAAATCCTCCTCATGCAGCTTGAGAAGTTGAAGCTCAAAGCCGACGTCGTCCGCAATGGCAAACACGCCCTGAGGGCTTTCAAATCCAAGGACTACCAGCTCATCTTCATGGATTGCCAGATGCCCGGAATGGATGGCTACGAAGCCAGCCAGCAGATTCGCCTTCTGGAAGCCGCCCCTAATTACCCCAAAAAACCGGTCTTCATTACTGCCATGACCGCCAACGTGGAAGAGGAAGATGTCGCCAAATGCTTCCAGGCTGGCATCAATTACTACTTGAGCAAACCCCTCCGCCTGGAAGACGTGGAAAAATTCTTCCGATATTTTGTCTCCAGAAAATCAGATGCACCCCCTCATCCCTCTGCGCCCGGCAGATCCGCTACATCCAAAACGGCCCCAGACGCACAAGAGGTCCCCAAACATCCCGAGCCCTTGCCTCTGCACACCGCAGATTCTCTCGAATTCTCGGCGGAAGATTTCGATACGTCTACTCTGGATGCACTCCGATCGCTCAGGCAACCCGGTAAACCCGATCCCCTGGCCCAATCAATCAGTTACTTCAATCAGGACGCCTCCAAGTGCGAACAGGCACTCAGGAAAGCCGTCGTCGCTCAGGATTGGGATAATATCCGCCTCTATGCTCACAGCATCAAAGGCATCTGCATGAACCTCGGCGCGGTGAAAGTCGGGAACCTCTTTATGCAGATTGAGAAATTCGCCAAAGACCGCATAAACGCAGACTATTCCGCCCTGATGAACGAAGGCGTCGTCGAATTGGATAAAGTAAAAAAATTCCTGGAGAAGCAGTAACCTCTTCCAGGAATCTTATTGAAAAATGAAAAACGGGAGTTTTTCGCCGCTCTATTTCTCCAGATAGGCGAGTCTCTCCTCGACGTCCGCTGCAATCAGGGGGTCGATTAAGCAATCCAGGTCTCCATCCAGCACCGCGTCGATATTGTAGAGCGTCAGCTCAATGCGGTGATCGCTCACGCGGCATTGCGGGAAGTTATAGGTCCGGATTCGCTCATTGCGCTCACCGGTTCCCACTTGTGCCTTCCTCTGTGCCGAGTATTTCGCATTCTCTTCGGCGATCTTCCGCTCCAGGAGCCTCGAGCGCAGAATCGTCATCGCCTGAATGCGGTTCTGCATCTGCGAGCGCTGGTCCGCACAGCGAACGATCATCCCAGTCGGCTTGTGGTTGATCTGCACCGCAGAGTCGGTCGTGTTCACACCCTGTCCTCCGGGACCGCCGGCGCGGCAAACCGTGATTTCCAGCTCCTCGGGCTTAATCTCGATATCCACCTCCTGCGCCTCTGGCAAAACCGCCACCGTCGCCGTACTCGTATGGATACGCCCCGAGGCCTCCGTCGCCGGCACTCGCTGCACACGGTGAACTCCGCTCTCGAACTTCATCCGCTTGTAGACGTCTGTACCGGTAATCTTGAAAATGATTTCCTTGTACCCGCCCAGGTCAGAGGGACTCGAATCCATATCCTCGATCTTCCACCCCTGGGATTCGCTGTATTTGATATACATGCGGTAGAGGTCCGCCGCGAAAAGTGAGGATTCCGTCCCGCCGGCACCCCCGCGGATTTCCACGATCGTATTGCGGCTGTCGGCCGGATCCTCCGGGAGAATCCCCTGCAACAGCGCCAGATTGAGTTTTTTGCCCTCCGCCTGCAGCCGTTCGACTTCTTCCCGTGCCATCTGTGCCAGCTCTGAATCCGGAGCCTCCTGTTTCAGTATCTCCTTGTTTGATTCGAGCTCCTCACCGTTCTTCTTCCAGGCTGCGCCCAGGCTCACCAGCTCTTTAAGCCGCGAATACTCACGGCCCAGGTCTTGCGCCTTTTGCGGGCTGTCAAATACCTTCGGGTCGCTCAGTGCGCTTTCAACCTCTTTCAGACGGTTTGCAAATTTGTCAATGTGGGAATAAAAGTCCATGATACCAATAAACAAACACCCGCTCACAACTCCATTGTGAAGCGGGTACTGTATCCTCTCTTGTTTTAAAAGAATCCCGTACCGCAGTTCATAAACCGCAGTCCGCTACTTCTTTTTACTTTTCTTGGAATCCATTTCGGCTTGTGCCGCAAGGGTCTTGGCCATGCGCTGCTGGAATTTATCCACGCGACCGGCCGTATCCACTAACTTCTGGGAACCAGTGTAAAATGGGTGACACATCGAGCAAATACCCACCTGCATGTTCTTGCGGGTTGAACGTGTCGCAAAAGTATTTCCACAAGCACAGCGGATTTCCGTTTCCTCGTATTTCGGATGAATCTTCTCTCTCATAGTACGCAATCCCCCAATTGGGGAAAAACAAAGTCTCTCAAACCTTTAAAAAACTGGCAAGTTTTTACTTCAATTATTTTATTTCCACACCCACAGGCGTTTCTTCCATCTGCTTGAGAATTTCCACTGGCGCACTGGCGTTGAGGAGCTTAAGGATATCGTCGGTCATATCATCCTCTCCATCCGTGTAAAGAAGAACCGGACTCCGGTCCGCACTCTCCGCACCGCTGTCGATCACCTTGTTGTACTTCTCGCTCTTGGCGCGCTTGGCAATCAGGTCCAGAATATCCTTCATGATGTTGTCCCGAAGCCGCTTCTGCTGTTCCGAAAGCGCCGTCCGGGCACTCCGCTCGAACTGCGTGACCGCCGTCTCCAGCTTCTTGATCTCCATCATCTTGTCCTCTGCTTCTTTCTTGCGCTGCGCCTTGACCTCCGGCGTGATCGTCGGGTCATCCACCCGTGCCAGCGTCGCATTGTATTCCTCAGTCAGATTCTTGAACTCGTCCTGATATTTCTTGCCCTCGACATCGAATTCCGCGGCCCGCTTCTTGATCTCGTTATCGGCCTGTTTCGTCTTGAAATAGCCGTCAAATACGACACGCATATTGACAGTAGCTATCCTCTGAGTCTGGGCTTCCGCGCAAAATGTCAGCGCAAAACACGTCGCAATCGTTAGAATGATCTTCTTCATATTTGTCTTCGCCTGTTGTATCCCCGCTCCTTTTTACGCGGGCTTTACTCAGCAGCTCCTCCAATAAACGATACTTTCCATCTCCAGAGCTACTTTCATCTCTCGGCAGAGAATCCCCGCATCATAGACTCCGGCACCCTCCTAAGTCAATCTTGCTCCCTCCTCCTCCTCAAATTCACTCATTGCATTACCCCAAAATAGGCACTCACAAGGGAAGAACCACGGATGAACACAGATAAACACGGATGCTTTGGGTTGGGTGGTTCAAGGGACAGTGCAGAATAAGACCGCAAAAATCGGTGCAAAGCAGCAAACACTTCAGCGAATAACCTGCATCGTTACAGAAAACACTTCATACCTCTGTGCAAATCTGCGTCATCTGCGGTTAAAAACGTTTCCCCGCAAAAGATTCGTGCCCATCTGTCTTCGTGCCCGGAGGGCACACGCCTCTCTTCCCCCTGCACCCCTCGGGGTGCAGCAAATTTGAGGTATGCGGAGCATACCCATCACTTAGCCCGGGGTCGCAGACCCCGGGTACCACCCACCCCAAATATCCTTACGACCCCATCGGGGTCGCTTCCCTGTTGTCTGGGACCCTATCCGACTCTCCCTTCTCGAGGGCCTACTCCACCCATTCTTTTGTCGGCCTCCCGCCCCAGGGATTTGTCCACCCCGTCGTGCCGGGCTTGTAGTAAATAACAGAGGGATCAAAAAAGGCCATTTCTCCCAATAATTTTGGCGCGTTCCCTTTGAAATAAACAGCCGTCAGTTTGCCGCATTCATAGAATGCCACTTCACCAATAGTAGTGATACTGTTGCCCATCAATACGTTTGTTAGGCTGGTGCAATTCAAGAATGCGCCAGGACCGATTGAAGTGACACTATCCGGGATGATGATTCTCGTCAGACTGGTGCAATTCAAAAAAGTGTACATACCCATAGAAGTGACACCGTTGCCTATTGTAACACCTGTAAGGCTGCTGCAATTACAGAATGCCGAATCTTTAATAGAAGTGACGCTATCCGGGATTTCAATGCTGATCAGACTGCTGCATTCGGAGAATGCGCTACCACCAATAGAAGTGACACTGTTGCCTATTGTAACGCTTATTAGACTGCCACAATGAGAAAAAGCGCTTTCACCAATTTCAGCGACGTTGTTGAGGATGGTGATTCTTGTCAGACGACTGCAATTATAGAATGCCGCGTCTTTAATAGAAGTGACACTGTCCGGGATAGTGACGTTTTTTAGGCTGCTGCAATCTTGGAATGCTCTACAACCAATAGAAGTGACACTGTTGCCTATTGTAACGCTTGTAAGACCGCCGCAATAAGAGAATGCCTCATTTCCAATTTCAGTGACATTGTCCGGGATGATGATATTTGTCAGACCAGAGCATTTCTTGAATAGCCCTTCACCCATAAAAGTGACACCGTTGCCTATTGTAACGCTTGTAAGACCGCCGCAATATGAGAATGCCTCATTTCCAATTTCAGTGACACCGTCCGGGATGATGATGCTTATCAGACCAGTGCATTCTTTGAATGCCCCTTCCCCCATTGAAGTGACACCGTTGCCTATTGTAACACCTGTAAGGCTGCTGCAACCTTGGAATGCGTAACCACCAATAGAAGTAACACTTTTACCAATAGTCACGTTTTCCAGCCCACTGCATCCGGCGAACGCTCTATAACCCATAGAAGTGACACTGTTGCCTATTGTAGCGCTTGTAAGACCGTCGCATCTAAGGAATGCCCCGTCTCCAATTTCAGTGACACTGTTCGGGATAACAATGCTTTTCAGATGCTTGCATCCGGAGAATGCTCTATCCCCAATAAAGGTGACATTGTTCGGGATAACGATGCTTTTCAGCTCGCCGCATCCGGAGAATGCGCCAATACCAATCTGAGTGACACTGTCCGGGATTACAATGTTTTTCAGCTCGCTGCATCCGTGAAATGTTCTTTCTCCAATTTCAGTGACACCCTCCGGGATGATGATGTTTGTCAGACTACTGCAATCTCGGAATGCGGAATACCCAATGGAAGTGACATTGTCCGGGATGGTAACCCTAGTCAGACCGTCGCATTTAAGGAATGCTTCTTCACCAATTTCAGTGACACCGTCCGGGATAATGATGCTTGCCAGATGGCTACAATTATAGAATGTCGCAGCTTTAATAGAGGTGACACCGTCCGGGATAACGATGCTTTTCAGATGCCTGCATCCGGAGAATGCTCTATCCCCAATAAAGGTGACATTGTTCGGGATAACGATGCTTTTCAGCTCGCCGCATCCGGAGAATGCGCCAATACCAATCTGAGTGACACTGTCCGGGATTACAATGTTTTTCAGCTCGCTACATCCGCGAAACGTTCTCTCTCCAATAGAAGTGACACCTTCCGGGATGATGATGTTTGTCAGACTGCTGCAATTTCGGAATGCGGAATACCCAATGGAAGTGACATTGTCCGGGATGACGATGCCTGTCAGCTTGCTGCATGATAAGAATGCGAAATCACCAATAGAAGTGACACCTTCCGGGATAACGATGTTTGTCAGACTGCTGCAATTCTCGAATGCACTTCCACCAACAGAAGTGACACCCTCCGGTATATGGATGCTTGTGAGGTCGCTGCAGCAAAAGAATGCTTGAGACGGAATAAGAGTCACTGAATAACTGATCTCACCGTAATTGACGGAGGTGGGAATTATGATATCGCCGGATATTTTTTTATGTTTTGCACGAACAGAAACCGTCCCTGTTTTGGAGGTTTGGTTTTTCGTTTGAACCTTGTATTCCAATGGACCTTTCGTGAATATACCATATTCAGAGTACCACTTATTATTATCGTACCCTTCCTTCAGAAAAAAGTAACAAGCCGTAACCAACAGACCAAACACGGCTGGCACAACGTAGCGCAATACGTTTGTACGGAATTTATTTTTCCCTTTCATAAATTTTGATTCTGAAAAGTCTCTCATGCACTATGTCTACGAAAACAGCTCTACAGAATAGCACGCTACCTATGGAGGCCTTGTAATCTCAGAAGATTACTCCACCCACTCCTTTGTCGGCCTCCCATCCCAGGTCGGTCCCCCACCCCGGGTCGGACTTCCATACC
>CAZSTC010000006.1:0-55456 GCA_964609795.1 uncultured Verrucomicrobiota bacterium | reverse complement strand
GAACCGCCGTATGCCGAACGGTACGTACGGTGGTGTGACAGGGGCTAGATTCTCTGAGAAACTCTAGCCCCCACTCGATGAATATAATTTTCTATTAATCGATTTCGAAACTGAATTGATTATAGTCCTCTTGCGCCCAGGCTAAATGTTGAGTGCTTGGGGAGATAGAAAACAGAGGCGAGAACGTTCTGACCGAAACGGTATTAAAGTTCGGAGAAAACTCAAGAATTCTGAGCCATCCGTCGCCCCCATTCCCGTGCCAGCCGCCTCCCAGGGTTTGCGTATC
This sequence comes from uncultured Verrucomicrobiota bacterium, assembly GCA_964609795.1. Classification (GTDB taxonomy): domain Bacteria; phylum Verrucomicrobiota; class Verrucomicrobiia; order Limisphaerales; family UBA1412; genus UBA1412. The sequence goes on along the minus strand of CAZSTC010000006.1, from coordinate 55,170 downwards.
AAAGAGCATTTGCGAGACAACTTTGCCCGCATGATTTTTATCCTGTCGGAAGCCTATGTTTTCCTTCGGGTCTTTGATTCCTGCAATATGACCACAGAAGACCATCCGGATGTTTTGAGTAGGATAGATCAGTTTTTCCCAGATCGCTTTTCCGTAGTTGGCGTCGGACACCTTATAGTTTTCTTTTTCGATCAGGTTTTGCCCGCGATCCAGGCATTGCATGTAGCTATGAGTAACCAGGACCGCAAAGTGATCTTTGAAAGCGTCACGGTTGACCAGTTCTTTTGCCCAGTTTAGTACAGGGTCCGAAGGAGCGAACTCCAGAGAGATGAATAAGAGGTCTTTACCTTGGGGCGTTTTGAGAGTGTAAGCGGCATTTTCCAGCGTTTTAGCCCCATCCCGGTTGGGGCAACACTCCACCAGGACACCATTCCAGGCTGAGTTTCTATTTAGAGGAAAATAAGTGGGGAACTGAGTGCTGCGGTTTTCAGCGCTGCGCACACCGTAATCGTGATTACCGGTGCAAACCACGTAAGGTAGCACACCGTCCAAGCGTGATAGAGCTTTTGAAATAGCACCCCATTGCTGAGCACTGGTCTGGTTTACTTGAGCCACATTTTTCTCAGTTAGATCGGATTCCACTAATCCGTTTTGTTCTACCAGGTCGCCCAAATGAAGAGCGGTCAGCATATTCAGCTTCTTCTTATTCTCGGCAATCCAAGCCATCATGAGTTCGCAAATTCCCTGATTCCGTCCGAATTTGACGTAAGATTGGGTATCCGGAATCAGAATAAGCGACCAGGCATCCGGATCCGAAAGTGCAGGCGGAGAATAGGAAAGCTCTTTCGCCGGGGCTTGGGCCAAAGCAGAAGAGACGCCTCCGGTCATCCAGCTTCCGGCTAACGCAGTGGCAAGGATACTTTTACTTAAGAACTGACGTCTTGAGAAACTCCCAGAAGTCACATCTGTTTTAATTTCATTCTTGTTCATGACAACCTCAATGAGGGCCTCATGATATTCAATATATATGCGCTTAACAATATTAAACTTCCCGTTTACGGGCCTGTTTTACCGTCTTTCAAGATTTTTAAAACAGTGCTTAACAATGAGGTGAATTCTGTATAGACTGATGGCTGTGATGTCTTGTAATAACCGAGGAAGAAGAAAAATGAAAAAGTCTGTTCATCTTATTAAAAAGTTTTCTCAACTTGGCCGTTTGGCGTTTGTCGCCGCCGGTATTATCATTGGCAGCGCACCCATTTTCACCGCCAATGCGGAAGAAATACTGTGGAGCATTGGGCAAGCGGATCTCTCTGACTCTGAATTTATTGGGGCTCCCGATAATTTTAATATCTGTCCCAAAACAGTTGCATATGTCATTGGTGAATCAGTTCCACAAAAGGACTGGCCTTTCATGCAGCTTGGGCCGGCAGATGCCTGGGGAGGAAGCAAAGTTCATCAATATCGGGTATTTTTCGAACTGGGTGAACAAGCTTCTTCGACAAAAGAGTGCAAGCTGGTTCTGTATTTTAAAAATGTTCATAAGGAGATTCCCCCAAAATTAGGGGTTCGACTTAATGGAGCCCTCGTAGATACCGTTCAGCTCAGCTCGGGACAAGGCGATGACCTTGCAACCGGGAAAATAAAAGAGGTGTTGGGGAGTAATGTTACGATTCCCATTTCAGGCTCACTTCTTAAAAAAGGGGAAAATTTGTTGGAAATTTCTAATGAGCAGGGGAGTTGGCTCTATTACGATGCCCTTGAATTCTGGGGTCCTGAAGAGCTTAAACTGATTTCAAAGGACGGAAAGAAGTCTACTCGTATCCTTGAAATTACAACGCCCGGCGTGCGTCTGCGTGGAGAAAGAGGGACTGTGAGCGCTCCGGTTGATCTGTTGGTAAGCCATATGGGTAAGACTGCCTCGGCCGATTTTTTCTTTGATGAGCAAAAGATTGGCTCTGCTATGCTGGTGCCGGGAGGCCAGATTTTGAGTTTCAATGTTCCTGTAAAGCGAAAAAAGAACAATGGAGTTTTTTCTATCAGCACTGAGGGACTCAAACTTGAAGAGCAGAAATGGATTCTTCCTGAGCCTAAGTTGAAACAATTCTATCTCTTTCCTCATTCTCATGTCGATATCGGCTATACGCATCGCCAGGATGAAGTAGTCGATCTCCAAATCGACAATATGAATGTCGCAATGGGACTGGCTTCAGAAAGTCAGGCTTATCCGCGTGATGCTCAGTTTAAATGGAATCCGGAGAGTATTTGGGTTGTAGACCATTATTTGAGCCAGGAAAGCGAAGAAAATCAGACAGCTTTCCTTAATGCGGTGAGTGATGGGTCGGTGAGCCTGGATGCACTCTATGGGAATCTCCTGACAGGTTTGTGTCGTCCGGAAGAGCTTTACCGCGGGGTTGCCTATTTTTCAAAGAAAACAGAAATGTTGACGGGAGTCCCCATAGTCTCGGCAGCGATTTGTGATGTGCCGGGGTATACATGGGGTACGGTTGCGATGATGGGTCAATCGGGAGTGAAATACTTTGCGATCGCGCCCAATTATTCCGATCGTATCGGTACAATTCACTCTGCTTGGAATGACAAGCCTTTCTATTGGGTTTCTCAATCGGGTCAGGAAAAGGTCTTGTGCTGGGTCACGGCTCATTACTGGAAGCATGGAGACTTGGAAAAGGAGGTTTTGAATCATCTCAAGATGCGGCAAACCTCTGATTATCCCTATGACTTGGAGTGGATGTATTGGATTGCCCAGAGAGAGAATGGCGATTGTGATAATTCGCCACCGGATAGAAATCTGGCCCAGGCTGTGCATCAATGGAATCTCAAGTATGCCGCACCCCGGCTCTCAATAGGAACTGCTCGGGAGTTCTTCCCTCTGTTTGAAAAGAAATACGGGAAAAAACTGCCTCAATTCAGTGGAGATATCACTCCTTACTGGGAGGACGGAGCTGGCAGCACATCTTTGGAGACAGGCCTGAATCGTTGCACTGCCGATAAGCTCTCTCAAGCGGAAACTCTCTGGGCCCTGAGGAATCCGGAACAACGACCAGCCAAGCTCTTTGAAGAGGCCTGGAAAAACGTACTTCTTTACAGCGAACATACTTGGGGTGCTTATTGCAGTATCTCTCGGCCTGATGATCCATTCACGATCAGTCAATGGGAAAGGAAACGCCAATTCGCTGTGGATGCGGCACGGCAAGCTGAAGAACTGCTGTCTTCCGGCGCCACTAGCCAGGAGCTTGTGCCGAGCGCAAGTGCTCTTGTCTGGAACACGACCCAATGGAGTCGGACCGGACTCGTGACGGCCCCTGAAGCTATGGCAAAGGCTGGCGATTATGTACAGGATCAGAATGGGAAACCTGTCTATTCACAAAGGCTGAAAAACGGGGAACTTGTCTTCCTTGCTGAGGAAGTACCGGGCATGGGTTCACAAAAATATGTCTCGCTCCCTGACAAAGCTTTTGCACCGAGTGGAAAAGTGTGGGTAGACGGTAATAAACTTGTTTCTTCTGTGCTCGAGGTGGAGCTGGATGAGGCGAGTGGAGCTGTGAAGCTATTGCGTTTGAAAGGCGAAGATCATAATTTTGTAGACACCTCCAATTTGGTTGCCCTGAATGATTATAGATATCTGAAAGGCGTCAATCCGGATGATGTTCAGGCGAATGGTCCTGTGGAAATTACGATTGGGGAGGAAGGCCCTTTGGTGGCTTCTCTGATTGTCAAATCTGCGGCTCCCGGTTGTGTGGACTTAGTGAGAGAGGTTCGGTTGGTTGAGGGAGAGGATTCCATAGAGGTGGTGAACTATGTGAATCGCCTGTCGGTACGAGAAAAAGATGCTGTTCATTTTGGTTTCTCCTTTAACGTGCCCGATGGAGAGCTCCGGATGGAGACCCCCTGGGCTGTTGTTCGCCCCAACCTGGATCAGCTTCCGGGGTCTTGTTACAATTGGTTTACGGTGCAGCGTTGGGTTGATATTTCCAATGACGATTATGGGGTTCTATGGTCTCCGGTGCACGCCCCGCTTATGCAGGTTGGAGCAATCACGGCTAACCTCCTTGGAAGTGTTTCTTTGGATCAATGGATGGATCAGGCGATTGAATCACAGACGATCTACTCCTGGGCTCAGAACAATCATTGGCATACCAATTATAAAGCCGATCAGCCGGGGGTTACTCCCTTCAAGTACGTGATAGCTGTTCATCGGGGCGGTTACGATGGCGCGAAATCTGCTCGTTTCGGGCTGGAAGTAACACGTCCGCTCCTGGCATTCGCCTGCAACGAGCAGGCTGAGGGTTGTGAAAGTACAGAGACTGTCTCGTCGAGACTGGACAATGATAACTTCGTAGTCGAAACATTCAAGGTCAGTGAGGATGGGCAGGCTTTGATTTATCGTTTGCAAAATATGGCCGAGACAGAGCAGATTCTCCGGATGGCGGATGGAAAGAAATCCGAGAAAATTTATTTAACGGATCTGAGTGAAAAGCCCATAAAGAAAATGAGTCGAAAAATGAAGGTCCCGCCGCATGGGCTCGTGAACTTGAGAGTAGAATAACCGAGCGACGGGGCTTATTGAAATGAGTGTACAGAACAAAAGCCCAAGAATTTTACTGCTTATCCCTGCTTACAATGAAGAGGCTCGGATTGGTCCCGTATTGGTGGAATATGCGAAGTATTTCAAGGAGCGCTATGCGGGCGAATTCAGTATTGTCGTTGTGCTGAATGGCTGTGAGGATAACACCTTGGGTGTCGTGCAGGCGGCGCAGAAAGAGCATCCGGAAATCCGTTACTTGAACTACGAGGAGCCGATCGGTAAGGGGGGTGCTCTGATTGAAGGATTGCACCATTTTTATGAGGCCGATTACATTGGGTATGTTGACGCGGATGGAGCAACACAGCCCCCGGCTTTTCACGACTTGATCAAGCATCGAAATGAGGCGGACTGTATCATTGGTTCACGCTGGCTGCCGGATTCTGTCATACACCAGCCGCAGGGGAGCCGCAGACGGTTTGCTAGCCGCTGTTTTCATGCTTTGGTGCAGGGTCTATTCTGGATGAATATTAAGGATACCCAATGCGGGGCCAAACTGATTCGAAGGGATGCGATTGAGGCGGTCTTAAGTCAGCTTACCCTGGCAGATATGGCATTTGACATCAATTTGCTCTATGCGCTGAAGAAAAAGAAGTTCACTATTTTGGAAATACCGACTGAATGGACAGACAAGATCGGAACTAAGGTCGTGCTCGGAAAAACTTCACTGGTCATGTTTCTTTCAGTTATGCGTTTAAGAATAATATATTCCTTTTTTTATAAATATTTTGATTTTATTTTGTCACCTTTTTCCGAGTGGCTTTACAAACGGCTGGCAGCACCTCATCGCAAATTTAAGGGGCATGAAAGTTAAAATGTTTGATACGCTGAAAACCCTTTTTCATTTATTTTTATATCCATGTAATTTAAAATAAGTTGCCCAGCCCGAGAGGGCTGCGGAATGGAATCCATGTCCAGATGAAGAAAAAAGTGGATATCAACGTTGTTAAGAAAGGTGACGTCCCAGCGGCTGTTCAGCCTCTTAAAACGCCATCTTTGCCCAGACAATTGCGTATTCTTTCTTTGTCAGACTGCGTTCTTTTCCCCGGCATGGTTGTTCCGCTTTTGATTGACGACCCTCTCCAGGTTCGGTTGGTGGATGAGGTAATCAATGATAACGGCTATATGGGCGTTATCCTGCTCCGTAAACCGGTCGCAGGCAATCCGCTAGCAAAAGACCTTTACAAACAGGGTTGTTTAGCTCGAATTCAACGGATGGTCAGCACTGAGAAAAGCCAGCTGAGAATACTTGTTGAGGGAATTCAATGCTTTGAAACCGCCCGGTTTATCAGGGGGAATTCTGACTATCCTATTGCCCAAGTTTCATATCTGGAAGATATTTTAGAGGAAGATGTTAAAAGAAGCCCTGAATATCAGGCTCTGGGCGAAAGATTGGGACAGCTTGTTTTGGAATATGCCAAGGTATCTCCTGCATTGCCCGAAGATATTAAGATTGCATCTCAAAATACGACAGATCCGGCTTTGCTTTCCAACCTTATCTCATTTGCTTTGCCCATCCCGCTGCAAGAGAAACAGCAACTTCTTTCCAAGAATTTGGTTGAGGCAAGGGTTCGTCTTCTCATCCAGAAGCTGAACCGCGAGATACAATCAGCTCAGTTAGGCGCAAAAATTCTGAAAGACACCAGCGTGAGTCTTTCAAAAATGCAGCGTGAGAACTATTTGCGCGAGCAATTAAGAGCCATCCACAAAGAGTTGGGGGATGAGGGCAACGCTGAAGTTGCCCGTTTGAAAGGGCTGATTAAGAAAAACCGTCTCTCCACTGAGGCGTTGGAGGTTGCTCTTCATGAAGTAAACCGATTAGAGGGGATTCCTTTTTCATCTCCTGAATACGCAGGTATTCGCAATTATCTGGATTGGCTGGTAAACCTGCCTTGGAACCAGGAAGATGCGAACAGGTTAAATCTAACCGCTGCTAAACGCTTGCTCAACCGAAATCACTACGGCCTGGACGAAATTAAAGAACGCCTTTTGGAATATCTGGCGGTGATGAAACTCAAAGGGGTGGCGAGCACTCCGATTCTCTGTCTGGTGGGGCCGCCCGGAGTCGGTAAAACTTCTTTAGGACAGAGTGTGGCTGAGGCTTTGGGTAGAAAGTTCTGCAGGATAGCTTTGGGCGGGGCACGCGACGTAGCGGAAATACGGGGGCATCGACGCACCTATGTGAGTGCGCAGCCCGGAAGGATCATTCAAAATTTGCGCCGTCTGGGAACGCGCAATCCAGTGATCCTTTTTGATGAAATCGATAAAATGGGTACGGGCGCTATGGGAGGAGAGACAGCGTCAGCACTTTTAGAAATTTTGGACCCACGCCAGAATGTCTCCTTTACTGATTCGTATTTAGAAGTTCCTTTTGACTTGTCCCAGGTGCTTTTTATCACTACGGCTAATTGGCTGGATCCGATTCATCCGGCTTTGCGTGACCGAATGGAAATCATAGAAATCCCCGGTTATACCTTTTGTGAAAAGTATAACATTGCTCTTCGCCATACGGTTCCGGACATGCTCAAACGTCACGGTCTGCCGGAGGGATTTATCGATTTCCAGGAACCTGCACTTCGAATGTTGATTCAATCCTACACATACGAAGGTGGGGTGAGAGGGATGGAGCGGCAGATTGCGGCAATGTTTCGAAAGATTGTCCGCCGGAAAATGCAGGAGTCAGCCACATCGACACTTGATGAAAACAGTCCGGTCATTCTTACGTCGAAAGATGTTGAAGAGTTATTGGGCTCACCTCTACGTTTCAATGATCCGTGGAAACTGGGGGGGACAGCAGGCTTTGCAATGGGACTGGCGTATACGCCCCAGGGTGGAGAGGTTATTCCCGTCGAAGTAACGCGGATGATGGGGAGCGGACAGATCATTTTGACAGGCAACCTTGGTGAGATGTTAAGAGAGAGCATTCGTATTGCGCTGAGTTTCTTGCGTTCAGAAGAGTCTCGGTTGAATCTGGATATGAGTCATTTCAATTCTTATGACATCCATGTTCATCTGCCAGCGGGCTCTGTGCCCAAGGATGGTCCCAGCGCCGGATTGACCTTTGCCGTAGCCATGGCTTCTCTTTTCTCGGATAAAAAGGTTCGACCTTCGCTTTCCATGTCCGGAGAGGTTTCGTTGCGCGGCTTTTTGCTGCCCGTCTCGGGAGTGCGCGAGAAAGCTTTGGCTGCAGGCAGGTTTGGTATTAATGAGGTGCTCCTGCCCAAAGCCAACGAAAGTGATTGGCGTGAATTGCCTGCTGCTTTGAAACGGCGGGTGAAAGCCAGTTTTTTCCAACATGCTTCCGATGCAATTAAGTATGCTTTATCGGAGTAATTAATTATAGATGCACCCTTGCTTTATTTATGAATAGTATTAGAACTATTAATTTTAGACTGTGCTTGCTTAGTCTTCTATCCGTTTTATTTGCAGTCACGGTTCATGCACAGTCCATTATGGAGCGAAAAGCGGATACTCCCAAAGATGCTCAGGAAATCGTTAAAATTATCCGAAGCCGTGTACCTGTTAAAATAATTGAGAGTCAGGGAGTGTTAAAAGTTCGGGCTCCAAAAGCAAAAACGCGGAGCATTCCGGTTCATTTTGAAGTAAAACCGCTCAGCGAAGATTCCTGGGAGAGCGTTTATGAGGCAACCCTGCCAGAGGGAGGGCAAGAGCGTTTGCTGATTCGCTCTTATATCAACCGTCCCAATGAATATGTTTTGAGCACAAAATCAGAAAAGGAAAGCGAATGGAAAACGAACATAATCCAACCCGGAGAAGAATCCGCCGTCTCATTTGCCGGGACCGATTTTTGGCTTTGTGATCTGGGGCTGGAGTTTTTAGGCTGGCCCGATCAATTGCTTCTCAAACGGGAAATGCGCAAAGGGCGTCCCTGCCGGGTGATTCAAAGTGCGCCGGATGCAAGAACGGGAACAATGTATGCACGGGTGGTTTCCTGGGCGGATAATGAGTCTGACGGCATAGTGATGGCTCAGTCCTATAACGAATTCAACAAGAGGCTTAAGGAGTTTGAGGTTCAAAGTTTCAAGAAGGTGGAAGGGGTCTGGCAGCTCAAAAAGATGACGATTTATGACAATCTTTCCGATAGCCGGACAACGTTGGAAATTGATTTGGAAGTGGATGAAAAAAATTAAAGGAACAATATGTCTTCGATAGCTGGAGATGTTTCCTCTCCACTCTTAAAAGCTTCAGATTTTGATTTCGAATTGCCGCAGGAGTTAATTGCTCAATATCCGGCGTCGCAACGCAGTGATTCGCGCCTGATGGTTATTAATAGGCAGGATGGATCTGTAGACCACCGGTTTTTTCTAGATTTGCCGGAGCTCTTGAGGGAAGGGGATTTGCTCATTTTAAATGACACTCAAGTCATTCCTGCACGCCTTTTTGCTCAAAGAGATAGTGGAAAAAAGTTTGAAATTCTCCTTCTGGAGATGCTTACCCCTTTTTCCTGGAAGGCGATGATACGCTCTGGAAAGGAAGCGGCTCGAGGGGATCCCCTGACGCTTTTGGAAAATGCAACTCACGAAAGATCGGACATCACGGCCACTGTCGTTGGTAAAGAACCACAAAGCGGAGACTATCATGTTTTATTTGAGAGGGCAGGGCAGCCTTATGATATACGGGATCGGCTTGCAGAATTGGGGGCTGTTCCTCTTCCCCCTTATATTGAAAGGGAAGCTAAGAACGAGGATATCGAGCGCTATCAGACAGTTTTTGCCCGCAATTCGGGTTCAGTGGCAGCGCCTACAGCGGGATTGCACTTTACCCTGGAACTCTTAAATCGCCTGAAGGAAAAGAAGATAGAGACCGCTTGTGTGACTCTTCACGTGGGTCCTGGTACCTTTTCCCCTGTGAAAAGCGAAAATCTGGCCGATCATCCCATGCATGAAGAGCCTTTCATTCTAAGCCAGGAGACGGCCACTGCCATTAATAAGGCAAAAAGTGAAGGGCGGCGAGTGATCCCCGTCGGTACCACTTCCATGAGGGTTATAGAGAGTGTTGCTCGGCAAATGGGCGGCACTCATCATCTCCAAGGGATGGTTTCTCGGACGAAGCTCTTTATTTATCCACCTTCTCCTTTTTATGTTTCTGATGCTTTGTTAACGAACTTTCATTTTCCGCGTTCCACTCTTTTGATGTTAGTGAGTGCCTTTGCTGATCCCGGAGGCCTGCAGGGTCGGGAGCGTATTCTTGCGGCTTACCGGCAGGCGGTGGAAAGTAGATACCGTTTTTTTAGTTATGGGGATGCCATGCTGATTCAGTGATAAAAGAAATCATTCAAAATGAAAGCTTTATGCAGGGTTGCGTATTTCGGTGTTCCTTTTACAAAAAGCGCATCCTTTTCCCTTGGTAGAAGATTCGGATTCACTCTCATTGAGCTTTTGGTCGTCATTACTATTATTGCAATTCTGATGGCGATGCTGTTATCGGCTATTTTTAAAGCAAAAGGCAAAGCACATCAGATCGTCTGCGCTGACAAACTTCGTCAATGGGGGATGGCGACACAGTATTATGTGGCAGACAATGGAGACTATCTTCCAAAGGACGGAGCTCCCAATGGAACTTCTATTAACGGGGGTTGGTACGTAGACCTGCCTCCTTACTTAAACCTCAAACCTTACCGGGAAATGCGTTGGAGGACCAATGCTGAGGAGCGCATTGATCGGTCACTTGCCTGGTTCTGTCCTTCCAATCCTCGCCGGAGTAATGGCAATAATCTCTTCCATTATTGCCTAAACGAATATGTGAACAAGACAGGTATAGAAAACGCTCCCATTTTGTATAGTTCTCTGAAAATTCCGAGTAAAACCGTTTGGCTTTTTGATTCGAAAAATTTACCAGCCGTTGGTTATTGGAATTTTATTCACACCAACATTCATGGAAATGGCGCGAATATTCTTTTTCTTGACGGACATGTTAAGCGGCACAGGTCGAGTGAATATTGGGATTATGATTCGAAAAAAGCTAAAATCAATACGGCTGATTTGATTTGGATACCTTGAATTTTTTACATACCGCTGGAGAGAAGTCTTTCCCTCCTTGCATTTTTAGGGGAATCAGGTTCTAATTTCGTAGGCTTATAAGATGGAGTCAAATATTTCTTTCATTACGGATTTCGCGCTGGTGATGTTGGTGGCTAGTATTGCGATGCTTGCTTTTCACCGTTTTAAACAACCTGTTATACTGGGATATATCGCCACAGGTTTTCTACTGGGCCCTCACACCCCTTCCATATTGGGATTGGGGTTAAAACACAAAGAAAACCTGGAGTCCATGTCGGAAATAGCGATCGTTTTGCTTCTCTTTTCTTTGGGGTTGGAGTTCAATATTCGCCGAATACGTCAGGTGGGTATGTCTTCGACAATTGCAGCAATATCAGAGATCGCCATGATGTTCGCTATGGGTTGTATTGTGGGTAAGCTTTTCGGTTGGAAGCTTATGGATTGTCTTTTTATGGGAGCGATTCTTGCAACTTCCTCTACTATGGTTATATCCAAGACATTAGCTGACTTGAAGATGCTCAGAGAACGATTTGCCGGAATTATAATTGGCATCACTGTGGTGGAGGACATAGTGTGCATTTCGCTTATGGCGATTTTGGCCAGTATCGCCATGACTGGTTCTTTTGCAATGAGCGAGCTTACAAGCACTTTGGGGAGGTTGGGGTTGTTTTTTGTGTTGGCTTTAATCTTTGGTCTCCTTTTGGTGCCTCGACTGATGAATTATGTGGAGCGATCCGGCAAAACTGAATTGATTTTAATTGTGTCATTGGGGCTTTGTTTCGGAATGTCCCTGCTTGCGGAAAAACTGGGCTATAGCACCGCATTAGGAGCCTTCATCATGGGAGCTTTGATTGCTGAGACCCACACTATCCATAAAGTTGAAAGAGCGATTCAACCGATTAAAGATATGTTTTCGGGTATTTTTTTCGTGGTAGTAGGTACTATGATTGATCCTCATGCACTGCTCGAATATTGGGTGGAAATAGTCGTTTTGTTCTTTACGGTAATTATTTTTAAAACTCTCGCTTGTACCTTGGGTGCTTTGGCTACAGGAAACTCTTTTCCCACATCCTTTAAAGTAGGTTTGGGAATGAGCAATGTGGGTGAAGTGAGTTTTATTATTTTAGCCCTGGGGCTCAGTTTGGGAGTGTTGGATGAATGGCTTTACCCCATCGGAGTGACGGTTGCCATTTCGACAATGATGGTCACCCCTTTTATTTTTAATCGTTCGGAAGGCATTATCCATTTTGTTAATAAATTGATTCCAAAGTCGATCATGCAAACAATCGGTGTTTATTCAGGATGGTATCAACAACGAGGACCGAGCCAGCGCGATATCTCAACGGAATTAGCCCGTAAATTCCTGATCAAAAATGTGCTTAATCTAACCATCGTGACAGCGGTACTGATCATTGCTGCTGTTTCGACTCACGGCATTAGGAAATATTTTGGGGATTATAGTATTGCTCAACCCATTTTTCAGAATGTAGCTTGGTTGTTGGCTTTTGTCTTTTGTGTTCCTTTTCTTTTTATTACGCAACAGAACCATGCAGCCCTTGCGCATTTGATATCGAGAGAGCGTTTGCCCCAAAATTTGAAACATCTGCAGATACGGATTGAACGAGTCATTTCAATTTTTGGTTTATTTGTTCTGAGCGCATATTTGGCCATGTTAATTTTGATCATTATGCCCGCCTCTCAATGGAGTACAATTTATATTCTGGCCATTATCGCAGGTATCATTGGATTCTTTTTGCGCAACCAGTTCGCAAGAGTATATCAAAAAGCGGAGATAGAAATAGAAACGATCCTGACGCGCGAAAGTAGCCCTTCCGCTAAAAAAGAAATATCAGAAAACAACCGAAGTGTTTTATTAAATGATACTCGAATGATCACCGTTCTTGAAAACGGATTGGGAGTTGGTAAGACGATAAAGGATATTGATATCAGAAATATAAGTGGCGCTACCGTGATTTCCATTGAGAGAAATAAGTCCATGATTGTAAGCCCTCGAGGAGAGGAAATTCTGGAAGAGGGGGATCATTTGCTGGTTTTAGGTAATACAGAGCAGCTTAGAAAAGCGGAACTTTTGATTAACGGCGAAGAAGAAAATTCTTAAAAAAAGTAGACTGAATATGGACAGAAAGATATATTATTTTGATAATAACGCTACAACGGCTGTTGCTTCGGAGGTTTTCGAGGCAATGCAGCCTTATCTACAAAGTGAATGGGGAAATCCATCCAGTGCCTACTTTTTTGGGCATCATTTGGGCAAAGCAATAGATGAGGCCCGCCAAAAAGTGGCTGCTTTGATAGGGGCAGATTCTCGAGAGATTATTTTTACGAGTTGCGGAACGGAGAGCGACAACACAGCTATTTTCAGCGCTCTGGAAACGACGGGTAAGCGGCATATAATCACCAGTGCAGTGGAGCATCCGGCGATTATGAGCCATGCCGCCTACCTTCAGCAAAAAGGATACGAAATAACCTTTTTGCCTGTAAAACCTGATGGTACTCTGGATCCGGCCCAAATAGCTCAGGCGATCCGTCCTGAAACAGCCATGGTTTCGCTCATGTATGCCAATAACGAAACCGGTGTTATTTTCCCTATAGAAGAGGTAGGTAAGATATGTAAAAAGGTAAAAGTGTTGTTTCATACTGATGCGGTCCAAGCTCCGGGTAAGCTAAAAATAAATGTGAAGGAGATGAATGTGGATTTCCTCTCTCTCTCAGCACATAAACTCCATGCTCCCAAAGGGATCGGAATGCTTTACATTAAACATAGAACTCCATTTAAACCCCTCATAATCGGAGGCCATCAGGAGCGCAAGCGCCGTGGGGGAACTGAGAATGTGCCTTATATCATAGGCTTTGGAAAGGCAGCAGAGATGAGTCTTTCTTGCTTTTCAGAAGAGAACACCCGTGTGAGAGCTTTGAGAGATCGCTTGGAAGAGGGTATTCTTTCGACAATTCCGAATACCCGGCTCAACGGACACAAGAGTTTGCGGTTGCCAAACACCACCAACATTGCTTTTGATTTTATTGAAGCAGAAGCAATTATCATGATGTTTGATCAGTTGGGTATCTGTGTCTCCAGCGGCTCAGCCTGTACAACCGGATCGATGGATGCTTCTCACGTTTTAAGTGCTATGGGGCTTTCCGCTATGCAGGCCAGAGGAAGTGTTCGTTTCAGTCTCAGTCGTTACAATCGGGATGAAGAGGTTGATTATGTTTTGAAGCATCTGCCTCCGATCGTTTCCAAGCTGCGCTCAATGTCACCTTTGAGTGAAGCGCACCCGGATAATGTATAAAGTTTGATGTGTCCGTTATATATTGGCTCCCCACCGTTTGACGGCATAAAAATAATGTGCTACCTTGAATCCCATGATGTCTGATAGACGATGTTGTCTATCACTTATAAATTGCTGTGGCTAGACTTGATAAATCATTTTTTTCCTCCACCGAAAGCGGGTCTGAAGAGGGCGTTGAATCCCAGATGTTACCGCAGGGCTCTTATCGAGTGCGGGAAGGGGGAATAGAGTTTCACTCTGAAAAAGAAGTGGGTCTCTACACAGAAATGCACTTGCGGGTGCAAGGCTCGGAATCCAATAAAGCAATTCTTTTTAAGGGTGTTGTGGTCGGTTGTACGGGCAACAAACATCAGGGATATCAAGTATCTCTGGCGTTCACAAATATTACGAAAGAGGCTCAACTCTCTCTATTTGAGATGTATTGGGCGCAAATGTAGTTTATTTGATAACGATGTTTCTTAAATAGGGACATCTTTTTTTACGAAAAAACGGCCTCCTAGTCTAACTAGGAAGCCGTTTTGAGTTTGAATACTGTTTTGTATTACTTGTCTTAGGAAGAAAAAAATTCTATTGAGCCGGTGGCTGAGCTCCTTTAGGCGGTTGCTGTTTTTGCTGCACCAAGATCACGGGGACCGGAACTCGAAGCTTCATCACTTCATCGATCAACACTTCAATGGTATAGGTTCCTTGCTCTTTAAACTCCACCTGACCGAACACAGAAACATTAGTGGTGTTTTGGGCAGGATTTTGTAAGGCAAACTTGAAAGCGCTTTTACGCAGGACGGTCGTGCCATCCGGGGCGACTAAACGCACTTCCTGGTTAAATTCACCGATGCCAGCTGTCCAGCGATTGAAGACGCAAAGTTTATAGGCTGCAATTGGAAGTTGAGGAACTCGAACTTCCGAGATGACGCCAACGATGATAAAATTACCGGAAGACTCTACGCGCACATCTTCGCAAAGAAGAGAAGCCTGCAGGTCAGGTAAAATACGGGATGCATTCATATTATTCTATAATGATATTTTTTGTTAATGGGTTATATCTTGTTTAGAAACACTTCCCGCAGCCATTCGGGCAGCACGAACTGTGTTCTTCATCAAAATGGCAATTGTCATGGGCCCTACGCCTCCGGGATTTGGAGTGATTCTACCGGCAATGGGCTGCACGGCTTTGAAGTCAACATCGCCAACCAGACGATGACCTTTGGGCGAGGAGGAATCGGCAATACGGTTTACGCCGACATCAAATACTGTGGCATTGGGTTTAACCATATCAGCCTTGACAAACTCAGGTACTCCCAGCGCCGCAATGAGGATATCTGCGGAGCGACAAAGCTCGCCGATATTTCGGGTGTGAGAGTGGCAAACCGTTACCGTCGCATTTGCATAGGGTGCTTTCTGGACCAAGATGGAAGCCATCGGCTTTCCTACGATATTGCCTCTGCCTAAAATAACGACGTGAGCCCCGCGAGTTTCAATTTTGTACCTCTTAATCAGCTCGTGAATGCCACCAGGTGTACAGGGCACAAAACCATCGTCATCGCCTAGCATGAGCTTCCCAACATTAATCGGGTGGAATCCATCTACATCTTTAGAGGGGGAGACGGTCTCGAAGACTTTTGCCTGACGAATGTGTGGGGGAAGGGGAGCTTGTACCAGAATCCCATGCAGAGAAGGGTCGTTGTTAAGATCGTTTATGAGCTCCAGGAGTGCGCTTTCAGATGTGTCCTCGGGCAGGATAAATAGCCTGGATTGAATACCAAGCTTGGCTGCCGTTTTTTCTTTCATCCCCACATATACTTTCGATGCAGGGTCTTCACCAACTCTAACAAAGGCGACCGACGGCAAGATTCCCTGTAACAGGAGTTCTTGGACCTCCCGTTCAGTTTCAGTCTGCAACGTTGCTGCAATGAGCCTGCCGTCTATGAGGTTATCCATTTTTCGATATTACCTGCGATTGAGCAGCTCAATGGTTCTCACAGTGAGCAAGGGATGATTTCTCCAGCGAGAATCAATAGATTCGGGGCCTCTGACATGAACCTTCTTACCCGAATATTTCTTCAAAACAATGTCGCTGTTGGTGACATAAAGATAGTTAATCAAGCGATTGTTCTGAATGCTGTAAAGACCATAGGGACTGGGAGCAGCAGGGCTGCCGGTCGGACGTACAACACCTTCTCTAAGCACGATTCTTTCCATGGAATCCGCCGTGGTAAGGGGTGTTACTATAGATTCGGGTTCAGAATCCGGCTGCTTTGCTTCAGGCTGGCGAGCTTCAATAGGAGTGATTGGCATGGGGACAACCGGGGCAACAATCGGAGGCACAACGGCCGCAGGGGGCGTTGGTTCTTTAACAGGCGCAGGAGTGGCAATCTCAACCGGTTTTGGCGCTGTAACCACGACCTCTTCAGCGGGTTCCGCCACTTCTTCCAAAGCTTGAGGCTCGGGCTCTACCCGAACAACCGGCGGCGCTTTTGCCGGTGTAACCTGGACCGTGGATGCAACAGGAGTTTCAACTTTTACTTCCGGCTGGGGTTGCTCAGGTTTGGCGGGTGTATCTGTTTGGACTTCGGCATCAACGGGAGGCATTTTATCAGTCAGAGTGACAAAAGATTCAGCTATAAAGCCGTAGGAACCCGTGGCTGAAACTCTTGTCCAATCACCTTTTGTCTCCAAACGCTTGACTGTTTCACCTCGGTTGATTTGGCCGATTTTCTTATGGTTAGTTCCAGGACCTTCACGCAAGTTGAGTTGATCTGCCTGAACTTGGTCCTTGTCATCCAGATAGGAACTTTTTATCCAAGCGTTCGTGGAGGTCAGCCGAACTTTAATCCAGGAAACAGGTTCATCTTTGTGGGAGGGCGTGATTTCGTGCCTTTCCACTGCAATCAGCAAGGTATCTTTTTCGACTTGCCCAACAATCTCTGCAGTGATGGAGGGGGCCTTGCGGACGTTTACACGGTCTCCTTTCACAATCGCACCCATATCTGCAGAAGCAGCCCATTGTCCTAGGACTGCCAGGGATAAGATTAAGAAATATTTCATCGCACTCATATGCCTAGTAAAAGCTGTATTTCAGTTTTTGTCAATAACCGCCATCTGCCTAAAGCCATTTTGTCTAACTGTACCGGTCCAACCTGCTCTCGCCTTAAGACCAAAACGATGAGTTGCAAGCAATCGAGGATGCGGCGGATTTCCCGGTTTTTTCCTTCGCGTAGGGTGATGGCCATACAGGTTCGGGTGTTGTTCGTTCTTAACACGTCAACAGCCGATGCTTTTAAAAAATCGCCCTGATGGTGAACTCCTTTAAGCATTTGGGAGATTGTCTCTCTGGAGACAGCTCCCTTCACCTCTACGTAGTAAATTTTATCGATTCCCTTGGAGGGATGCGTGATACGATTGCAAAACTCCCCATCGCTGGTTAGAAGGATAAGTCCTTCAGAGTCGTAGTCCAGCCGGCCAACAGGATATACATGGCTCATCTCAGGAGGGATGAAATCCATGACTGTAGGGCGCCCTTGTGGGTCATAGCGGGTGCAGACTACGTTGCGCGGTTTGTAAAGGGCCAGATAAATCTTTCTGCGTGCTTTAACAATATGGCCTTCTACAAGTACCCGGTCGACATCCGGGGTAACTTTTGTGCCGAGCTCAGTCACGCGGTTTCCATTAACGAACACCTTCCCCTCCAATATCAACTGCTCGCTTGCCCTGCGAGAGCAAACGCCTGTCTCAGATAGATACTTCTGGAGACGAATTTTGGGATTATCCACGATAAAAAATAAAACGGGAACCATCCTTCAAAGGAGAAGAGACGATTCCCAAAAACTGAGCATCAGCAGCCGAAACGCTGCATAAAATTATGCTACGAATTTCGTCTTTTTCAGATTAAAAACCCGATCACCTTCACGCCACTCTTTGCGTTTTTTCAAAACTTCAACGCGCTCCTGGCGCTTAAGAACATTCCGTTTTGCGCCCAGAGAAGAAGCACTCTTTAAACTATTATGCAATGACATATCTAAAACAAAATAAAAACCAACTTACCTCGGGCATCCTGCCCGGCAGGACCCCTATTCTGCCAAAGAAGCAGGAAAATGCAACTAGTTTTTAGCTTCATTATTTGAGACGTTGAAAAGAGGCCCGGTTTTGGCGTCCAATTCGTCATTACCCGTGCAAAAAAGGGATGCATCGTTTGGGCTGCCTATATCTGCAACCTTGTCTTTTTGACGAATCAGGTTAGAATGGGCGCGTTGTATTTTGAAGTATGAATAGACGTGTTTTTTTGAAGTCTGCCGGTTTGGGATTAGCGGCAATGGGAGTGTTGGGGGCATCTGCTCAAACGAGTTCAGTAAACGAAACGAAGGCGAATAATCGTTCTTTCAAGCTGGGCTGCGCCGGCTATACGTTTGTCCGGTATGATTTGGATAAATCTTTACAGATGATGCATCGCGTGAATGTACGTCAGATGTCTCTCAAAGATTTTCACCTTCCCATCAATGCCAGCGATGAAAAAATTCAGGAAGTGCTCGCCAAATTTAAGTCATACAACATCACCCCTTATGGGGTAGGGCCCATCTATATGCGCAGCGAAGCAGAGATCAATAGCGCTTTCCAGTATGCAAAGAAGGTTGGTGTAAAGCTGGTGGTAGCAGTGCCTAATTATGAGCTTCTGCCTTTAGTTGAAAAGAAGGTCAAAGAATATGATTTCAAAGTAGCTATTCATATTCATGGTCCTGATATCGCAATTTTCCCTCATGCGGCAGATGTTTGGGAGCATGTCAAAAATTTGGATGAAAGAATCGGCATTTGTCACGATATCGGGCACACGGTGCGGTTGGGAATTAATCTCATAGAAGATATCAAAAAGTATAGCTCCCGTATCTACGACATGCACATCTGGGATGTGGATAAAGCTGAAAAGGCGGGGCATTGTGTCGAGGGCGGAAGAGGTATTATTAACTTCAAAGAGCTTTTCGATACTTTGCAGGAAGTGGGATATTCCGGTGTGTGCAGCTTGGAGTATACAAAGGATATGACGGATGTTCTGCCGGGAGTAGCAGAATCCATTGGATATTTCAATGGTGTACTGAGCTTGAAATAAAGTAACTTGAACCTAAAAAACGTTCAACCTGATTCCAGTTGCCGGGGCTTTGCTCTCATCTTTGTCCTTTCGATTTTAATTCTAACAACAGGGACTCTCTTCTTTTTCATTTCGCTGACGGTTCGAGAGTCCCAAGTCGAAAGGGCTCTGATGCAATCTCGTTTTGCTCTGGCTGCAGCTGAATCCGGAGCTAATGAAGCTCTGCAGTATTTGGTTTCGTCCAAAGTAGAGCCGTCTTCTTTGGACGATGCTTCGATAAAGGAACAATTGGAGAAACGTTGGGTTACCAATGATGGACGTTATTCGGACTGGGGTTTCCCTACAAATGATGAGCTCAGGATATTAGCTCAACCAGAGGAGCTTGGTGACGGAGATTTGTTTTACGTATCGGGCTTCCACTCTCTTTCTGATGAAGAGTCTGAAATCTATTCTCTAGGTATCAATTATGCCGGTCAGAAAGAGTATCCGCTCTTGAGGCTAATTAGAATTGAGGCCGTGGAGCATGCCAATATCTCGACCAACTTTTTGCAGGGTGAGCTCATCGCTACACGACGATTTAACTTTCTAGGAGGGGTGAAGCTTGCCGGCACCAACCAGATGGATGCGGAGGGCAAAACGAATCTTTTAATGACGGCACTTTCAATGGCCTATCCCAATCAGGATGTATTTTTGGGCAGCAATGTTATTCAGGGGCATTATTTGATCAACGGCCCGCTACCGCCTCCAGGATTGGAAATTCCTGATGAAGAAGGTGCGCAAGCCACGAATAGCAATGAGGGGACCAAAGAAAATATCCTTCTTGTAGGTTCGTCCGAATTTTTGGCTAATGAGAAACAGAGCTATGAAACAAACTATCTGGTTACGAGATTGAACTGGGCTCCGTTTCCGCCACGGCAAGCTCCTGAGGAGGCCAGTTGTGCCGACGCCCCCCTGGTGAACATCGGAACGGAAGAGGCCCCGATCATGGCTTATCAGTTTGAAGCTGCGGGGGATTATAAAATTACTGCACCCGAACCGTATCCCCTCATTTTAAAAAGTGGAGCTGTGATCAACTTGCGGCTTCCTGCAGAATATATGCTGACAGAACAGCCAATTACGATAGAAGAGGGCGCTCAGATGGTCCTCTTCCCAGTCGGGAATCTTACATTGGGAACGCAAGCTTTTGCGACTGTCGAAAAAAACTGGAATCGCCTTACTGTCTGGGGAGGAGCATTAGATGCAGAACCTATTCCGCGACTCATTTTGCAGGGAACGCCGAATACCTCTTTTTGCGCTCGAATTTACGCTCCTTCTACGGACGTGATTTTGACCAATGAGGTGAGTGTGGTTGGTTTATTGGTGGGGCGTGAAATAACCATGGCTGAAAAGACCTCCTTTCTGGGTGACTCGCAAGCCAGGCGTCATCCCCTTATCGGCTCTCCCACGCCGTTGAACACGACGAATTCCTTTTTCCGGATTAAAGCGTGGGAGGAGATCAGCTTGATAAAGGAAAAAGAGGTTCCAATCGAGGAATAAAAAAAGGACGCTCTCAGGCGTCCTTGTTAAAATGGGAGAAAATCAAACTAAAGAGTTATTTCTCCAGTACCCATATATTTCTGAATTGAACCTTATCACCATGATCCTGCAAGAGGAACCCAACTAAATCGCGTTCGGAAGGGTTAATGGCTCCTGCTGTGGCTTTGGGCAGTTCCAGATCCTGATGGATGGCGGTACCGTTAAGTTTGATGGTCACACGGCCATTCTTGACTTTCTTGCCTTCCGCATCGAAACGGGGCATTGTGAAATCAATATCGTACGTCTGCCACTGCATTGGAGGAAAACAGGCATTCACCGCAGGACGGCTGATCTGGTAAATTCCGCCGCATTCATTGTCCCAACCGGGCAAGCCATAACTATCCAACACCTGCAGCTCATAGGCGCCATTTATGTAGACGCCGCTATTGCCGCGGGCTTGGCCGAAGCGGTCCGGATAAAAGGGTGAGCGAAATTCCAGGTGAAGAGTGCAATCGCCAAATCCTTTTTTGGGAATGATGTTGCCTCCATTGACTTCCAAGGCGCCACCTTCTTTGATTTCCCAGCGGATAGCTTGATTATTGCCGTGTTCGATAAAGTTTTCTTTGCTCTTCTCCGTTCCATCAAACAGAACTACGGCACCTTCCGGCGGCTTAAGGCCAATTGTCGGAGAGGTGCGGGTGGTTTTTTTGAACGTAAAGGAGCCTTCCTGTTTGCCGGCGATGACTCCATTGAGATTACCTTTAGAGATGGTTCCGGACCAAAGATTGGCATCCAGAACCACTCCGCCGGAGACGGCTTTTTGGACTTTATCCAAGCTTAAGGCATCGTTGTCCAGGAACTTGATTTCCGCCTTGTCCGAGTCTCCCTTGATCGTTCCGGTGATGAAGAATAGAGGTTGATCCTGTTTGCCTAATTCCTCGAAGAAACGAGCTTCATAGCGATCATTTCCCAGGGGGATCATGCAGAGAGTAACCTCTTTCTGGCTGGACCCCAGCTTTACTGAGCCTTTCCAATCTCCTAAAAATGAATCCGCGGGCACCTCAGCCATCGCCTGAAGGCTAAGGCAAGCTCCCAATAACAAAATTGATTGTAACTTCATACGCAAGGGATTTGACCAAAAACAGGTGTGGAAAGCAAAGACATTCTTCTCCAGGCCCGGGTTTAAGTCTCTTTACAATGAAAGGTGAAGTGTTTATCTTTGCCGGGATGGGTTTTATTGACTTGTTAAAATTCAATGCAGAGGGCCTCATACCTGCGATAGTGCAAGATGCTCAAAATGGGCAGGTTTTGATGATGGCCTGGATGAATAAAGAATCTGTGGAGAGAACAATTAAGGAAGGCCACACAGTTTTCTGGAGTCGTTCCCGCAAGGAGTATTGGGTCAAAGGCCAGACCAGCGGGCATTTCCAGAAAGTTGTTTCGCTTTCCTTCGATTGTGATGGCGATACTCTTTTAGTTAAGGTTAACCAGACAGGCGCCGCCTGCCATGAGTATTATAAATCCTGCTTTTTCAGAACAGTGAACCCGGATGGTTCCTGGTATATCAATTCTGAAAAGCTGGAGAAATAGGTTATATCGCTCAGCGTAAAATCTCTTAACTTCGACTTTATATCCTGCGGTTTTGACGGCTGGTATGAGTCGAAGTTTTTTGTTTTGCTGAGGAATGAGTAAGGTCGCTCTCAATAAGAGAATGAACAGTCTCGGAGGGAAGCCCTCGGACAGTAACGAGAAAATCTTCCAGCATTCGAGCCAATCGCGGCAGAGCAATTTCACTCTGAGAGTTCAATTTTTCGAAAAGCCAGCCAGAGCATTCCATAAAACTCGCAAATGCAGAGTCTTGGGATTGCCAGATGAGTGAGGAGCTCTGGATGAAGCGCCCGCTGTTTGGGATCAAATCCCAGAACCGGGCGAATCGTTTCAGATCACATATTTCTTCATAGGAAATATGGCTGGTTTTGAGAACATCATAGGGAGGCAGAGGTGAGTAAACCATCCCCCATTCTTCTGTATGACGGTCAATGGGAGCCCCGCGCAGACGCTTCAAAATACCCACCTGTATTTCCTGGGGATTCCAGAAAAGAAGGGTATCAAATCCCCGGGCAAAGCTTTCCATATCTTCTCCGGGGAGTCCGACAATCAAATCCGCATGGATATGGACACCCGTGTTTTCACGAATCCAGCAAATGTTTTTTTTCGCAAGTAGGATTTCTTTATTCTTCAGAGCGATTTTTAAATCCCTATCCTGCGATTGATTTTGAATCGAGCTTTCAGCGATATGGGCCCGTGAGATACGAAGTGAAACATCAGGGTTCAACGTTTGAATGCCGATCTCCAACTGGACAGTGCCCGGAGGAAATTGGACCAGAAGTTTTTTTAGGTCTTCAGGAAGTAAATGAGGTACCATCTCAAAATGCAGGAAGAGACCGGGCCGCATGTGATCCAGGAAAAACTGCAGGAGCTGGCAGGCATAGGGGATATTGATATTAAAGGTGCGGTCAGTGAACTTGAACTGAGTAGCCCCACGTTCTAAAAGGGATTCCAATGCAGAAAAGAGTTTTTCCCGATTGAAAAAGCGCATTCTTTTATCCAGAGAGGAGAGGCAAAATTCACAGCCGAAGGGGCAGCCCCGAGAACTCTCGATATAAAGAATGCGGTTGAGAATATCAGCTTCCCTATAAAGATCGTATGGAAGCTCCAGGGTGTCCAAGAGAGGCTGCTCTTCAAAAATAATTTTATTTTCGGGGCGGCTGCCAGAAAGAATTTGCCTGCATGTTTTTGGAAAAGTAATTTCTGACTCTCCGCAAAGGATATAGTCGGCAAGTCGCACTACGGGCGGCTGATCCGCGGGGAAACTGACTTCTGGCCCACCCAGGAGAAGGGGAATTTCAGGTCTTATTTTTTTAACGAGTTGGACGACTTCCGTGACCAGCTCCACATTCCAAATATAGACTCCGAATGCGAGAATCTTGGGGTGATATTTGAGAATTTGCTCCGTAATCTCAGACGCACGCCGGCGGATGTCAAATTCAACCAATTCGGCGAGAGACTCTAGTTCTCCCAAGTTGGCCAAGAGGCTCCGCTGCCCTATGCTGGAGTGAATATATTTAGCATTGATCGCGACTAACAGAATATCCGGCACGGCAAAAACCAGAGGAGGAGTCAGTTAGTGCTCCCAGCGTTTGACTCCATATTGTTTGAGCATTTTAATGGAAACCTTGAAATCTTTTGGGAGTGGCGATTCGATGACGATAGAAGGAGAGCTTCCGGGATGAGGAATTTCGACTCGAGAACAGTGCAATGCAGCTCGGCCCATAAGAGGTCTCTCCTCACGTCTGGAGCTTGGGTGATACTTGGGCTTAAGTGAGGATAGGTAAAGAGGTCTGCCGTGGTAGAAAGAGTCGCATACAGCAGGGCATTTGATATAGCGAAGATGAGCCCGAATTTGGAGGTAGCGCTCCGTGACAGGGTAACATTCAAGCAGCGAGTAGCCGCTATAGCTTTCTAAAATTTTGAAGCGGGTGACGCTCTTTTTGCCTCTTTTCACATCGACCTTCATCAGGTCAGAGCGTCTGGGGTGGGGGATCAATCCGGCTTGGATAGTGAATTCATTCTTGAGAGGTGTTCCATGCACCAAGGCATGATAAGTGCGGAACTCTTTTTCACTTCCCAAGAGATTTTTCAGACACTCTTGAGCTTTTTGCGTTTTGGTAAAGATGAGAACGCCGGTGGTATCTGCATCTAAAGGGTAAAGGCAGTTTAAAGCGGTCAAGCCTTCACGGTTTGAGACCCAGGTGGCCTTACGCTCGATATCTCTGGCAAAGAGGCTCTGAATATTGAGTGCTTCTACGAGGGAATAATTTTGAACTGCCAGCAGGTTCGAAGGTTTGTCTATTATGAGTAAATCCCCATCCTCAAAAAGAACGGGGATTTCCCAATAGGGAGAGCGAATATCGCTTTCCTTCGTTGCCGGCGACGATAGTTTGATGATGTCGCCCATTAAATAAAAATGCTGATTAATTAGTAGATGGCGCCGCCGGAGGAGTGGTAATCGGCTTTGCAGGCGCATTAGTTATGCCAGGGGTAGGACTCCACTGATTGGTTGAAGCAGTCGCTTGAGCTTCGGCTTCACGAGCGGCTTGCTCCATCGCTTCCTGTTTCTTCTTTTCAATGTCTCTGGCCGTTTCAAAATTGGCTTTATCGTATTCCGCCATGAACCAATCGGTGAAAACGCTCTGAAGGTTATCAGCGAGCAGGCCTTTGGTATAGTTTGTCAATTCGGCTTCCACAACAGCGGGATCCGCAGGTTTGCGTTCCTTCAAGTAAACAACGGCTGCCACGGCATTCGTGGAAAGAGGCGAAGCCGGGATGATGGGTGAGCAGACGGAAGGTGCTGTTTTGAAAGACACAGCATTTTTAATCTGCCACCACTGAGCCGGGAGTTCGATATCCACACTCTCAGCATCAGCAGTAAATTCAGGAATAGCCATGAACTGGGCTTTGGATTCGGTGGCTGCTTCCTGGAAGCTCTTGCCTGAGGCCAACTGGTTCGTCACACTTGTTGCAAAAGCACGGGCTGCAGCATTGCACGCCTTCACGGCTTCAGCCTTTTTGTAATCCTCAAGAACTTTTTCAGCCACCTCAGAATATTCAGGAGTTTTGGATTCAATCTTGCCAGCAAAGCAGATTGCATAGACATTGGTCTGTCCGACAACCGGAGGAATCACCGCATTAGTGGGAGAAAGGTTCCATGCCGCTTGTGCAAAGGAAGCCGGGAAATCTAGTGCCTCAGGCTTGCCATCGGTTCTTGAGAAAGGCTCGCTGAGCTTGGTGGTAAATCCCTTGGCTTTGGCAGCCTCCAGATAATCCTGCTCTGAAAACTTCTCTGCGGCAAAGTAGGTGTTTACAAACTCAGCTGCAGCGGAACGCGCAGCACGCAAAGAGTAAGCCTTGTGGATTTCAGTGATTATTTTCTCCTTGGCCGCTGCCTCAGAAAGGGTGTTCCCTTCTTCATCAACATAGAGCTCGGGATCATTCTCCTTATAAATCTTATCTGCAAACTCAGCCGCGGATACTTTTTCCTTTTGGGTAAAAAGAGCCATCCCGGCATCAAAATAATTTGTGGCAGGGAACTCAACATAATGAACCTGCATTTTTTCCGGGATTCGGTAGGAGGCCATCCGGTTGGTGTAGTATTGCTGGAGATCAGCTTCAGCTATATTTTCCACAGAGGCCAGGAAGTTTGAAAGAGGGAAGGTTGCCAGCTCAGCCACATAAATTTCTTTCTGAGCTTGGAGTGAAGTTGTCGCATAGCGAGGGGAGACCATCGCTCCCGGCAGCCCTACAGTGGTAATGAGCTGCTTGATACCCATTTCGCTCTTGGCGAGCTCTTCCAGCATATATCTGCTGTACCCGGAGGGGTTGAGGACATTCGTGATAAAGCGCTCATAGAAGGCCGGGGAATAATTTCCCTGCTTGTCTTTAAAGATGGGCAGACTTTGAAGCCAGATGGTAGCTGCTTCAGAGCTCACTTTAATGCCTGCCTTGGCAGCACGATCCTTCAGAATGAGGCGCTGCTTAGCTTCGTTTTCTCCATCCCAGCCGCCGCGTCCTTCTTGAGGTCTCTGGCCGTTGTTCAGGAAATAAAGAAGATCTGCCTCGAAGTAAGCGGCTCTAAAGGTGTCACTATCAACAGGCTTACCATCCATTCGCCCTACAGTGGCAGGGCGAGCCTCAGGATTCCGATTTACATCGGGTGAGAAGAAAATAACAAAGGAGATGATCACCACAATGATGAGGATGCCCCACAACCAAGTTTTATGCTGTCTTAATGTTCTAAACATAAAGCCCCTTATCCATAGCTGAGTAACGCCAGCAGGTCAATTCAAAAAACCGAAACAAGAGAAAAAGTCCGAAAGAGAGGCTGTATTAAAATAAAAAAACGATGATCCCGTCTTTGGATATCCCCAGACCCCCTTTGGGGCGCTTTTTTGCGCAACACAACAACACAATGCGATCCCAGAGCTTTATAAAACACCATTTGTACCTTTGTTTAACAAGGTTTTTGAAATCTCAATCTTTTGCTGCGGGCGTGAAAGGCCGGGATTACGAGATATCTTTTTTAGAAGAAGAGTTTTCTCTTTTTGAAAAGAATTGAAGTCCCACAAAGAGTAAAGCGGTAAATCCGTAAGCAACGACAAATTGAGGAGCGGCATTTAAAGCATAGAGGGAGTCGATTCCACGCTCGGTCAGTGTAAAGGCATGGATAATTCCAAAATAGGATAATAGAGCGGCTACAGCACACCAGGCTGCAGCTTTGAGGAACTGATGCTCGATACAAAAAACGCAAATCGCAGACAGGAGAATCCCCGTCAGGATGAAGCCCTGGCTCAAAGCGATAAGGCCGTAGATGTAAAGGCTGTCGCCAAATTTGGGAGCCACGTCAAAGAGCGTTGTGCCGGCTTTTTGCAATGCGGTTTCAATTTCAAGGAGTACCCATGCCGCTATACAGGGGATAAGCCCTATACTCACCGCCATGGTATGGCGAGATGGACTGGCTTGAAATGCCTGAGAGGTCATGATGAGTCCAATCCAGAGGAGAATTCCCAAAAGCGCCTCCAGTGGAACAACTCTGAGAATGAGGGTAATCCCTCCTATAAAAACCAGGATGGTCACGATTACCCCGTTCAGGATGGAATACCCGTGACGTGCGCCCATTTGCTTCCATCCGGGATGTCCAATATAAATCGTCGTGGGAAAAGGTGAGCCGAAGAGTGCGGCGGCTGTACTTCCCAATCCGTTTACCAGTAGGCTGGAGCGAGTCGGAAAGTGGTCTCCGCCGGCATCGGCGCTCTCCAGATTTTCCAGAGAACCGACCACGCTGAAGATGGCCATGGGGATAATGACTGCAAAGTATTGCCATCCATCGCCCGAAAGAATGAAGGCGAAAAGATCACCGCACACGGGAATAGGTAGGTAAAGTTTGGGTTCCCAGGGTTCTTCCAGTGGAACAAAGAATTCAAATCCCATCCAGCGTGATATCCAGGCCGCGAGAGTTCCCATTAGGACGGCAATCATTCCCCCGGGGATGCGGGCAGGAAAATTGATTTTTGCGCCGTAGATGGCGATCAGGAGTAGGGCCGGCGCTATTGCTATTATGGGACTGGCGAATATCTGAAAGACAAAACCCATGGCGATGAAAGAAATGGCGACTCCAGCCAAGGCTGAAAGGAGGGCTGCTCGAGGTGCGTTTTTTCTCAACCAATCGCAGCAGTATGCGCCTATGGTCTCCAAAATTCCGCTGATAAGGCAGGCAAATACGCCGGTTTTCCAGGCCAGAACCGGATCTCCGGTTTTCTGATAAACCGGCCCCATAATCAGGAAAATAAAGGCAACGACAGTAGTGGTGTTGATTCCATAGGGCAGAGCTGTGATTGCCGGGTTTCCCGTTTTAATAGCCAGTTTGCGTGCCTGCCAGGCGTAAAATAAATTGCCGAATATCAGGGAAACGGCAGCCCCGGTCATGACTTGACCATTGAGTAGCTTGGAATCAAACCCGCAGACCGTGGTGCAGAGCACCATAATCAGCATAAGTTGGAGAAGATTATCTGTGAAGAGGCCGAAGAATCCATCCACATCTCCACTGACGAACCAGGGGAACTTTTTGCTACTCATTAAAAGGCGAAACGTAATCTGTTCCTGTTTCACGCCCTAACATTTTGAGTGTTTCTACGCGCTCGATTCTCCATTTATCATTGGTTTTAATCCACTTCATCCGGAGAAGCTGGTGCACCCTGTCGCGGCGACTTTCATCAATTATAATTCTTCCGATAACATCCATGGTTGCTCGAGTTTTATCAGAGCTTACTTTGACAATCGGATCTTCAAATTTGAGATCCAGCTCCTGAAGAAAGGTGTGGGCCAAGGAGATAATATTCATCACCTCAGCTCGTCCGATGATGGATTCGGCTTGGGTGTGGACACCATCCAGGGTGACGACAACATTGGTGGCGAAGTAATCACGAGCACCGTCGGCTTTTGCCATGCGAATCACAAGAGAGCTTCCGCTGGCAAAAGAAACAGCCCTTGAAAATGAGTTTAACCTTTTGCAGATACGCTGGGTTTCAGAAGGGAAAAAGTAACCCCATGCAAACCATACAATGAGGGCAAGCAAGCAGAGTTTTAGAAGTTTGGGGAGCCATTTTTTCATTTGATAATTTTTCCTTGGATCCGTTTTATGCTTACTTCTCCAAACTCATGCATCTGCATGGGCATAGAGCGATTGTCGCCAATGACGAGGTATTCGTCAGGTTTGAGCTCGACCTCCTTACGATTCCAGGGGAAACGTTTTTTCTGGACCCAGGGTTCCTCAAGTGGTTCGCCGTTGATATAAACTACTCCATCGCTGATGGAGACTTTTTCACCAGGCAGACCTATCACACGCTTCATGAGCAATATTTT
Source organism: uncultured Verrucomicrobiota bacterium (assembly GCA_964609795.1). Lineage (GTDB taxonomy): Bacteria > Verrucomicrobiota > Verrucomicrobiia > Limisphaerales > UBA1412 > UBA1412. The sequence continues at coordinate 26,166 of CAZSTC010000006.1, read as the reverse complement.
CCCTGTCTCTCCGATTTTGATGGCAATGACGTCTCCGCGTTCGGGGGTGGCATGCCAATAGGCTAATTTATAAACCAGATGAATGGAGCGATCCGGGTAATTGGGTTCCATGCTGAGGCCCTCGCATCGAACGGGGATCATCACATACTTAATTAGCAGAACAACAAAAACAACCAGGCAGACAATACGCAGCAACGTAAACTTGATGTTACCCCCCACCAGAAGGCGTTGCAGCCAAGATGCCTTTTTACTCTCTTCCATACGTCTCTATTTGAATAATTTGGATTCTAAAAGTCAAGAAAGATCAATAGGGATGGTCAAAAACAGTATTTTTTTAAAAAGCGGCCCGTGTGGCTGAGCCTGTTGGCAGCAACTTCCTGAGGCGGTCCTTGCGTGATAATTTGTCCGCCATTGCACCCGCCCTCAGGCCCCATATCGATCAGCCAGTCGGCGCACTTGATAATATCCAGATTATGCTCAATAACGATTACGGAATGGCCTGCCCGGACTAGGTTGTAGAAGAGTTTTAATAGCACGACAATATCATCAAAGTGAAGTCCTGTGCTGGGTTCATCGAATAGAAAAAGAAAAGGCTGATTCTTGCCGTTCAAAGAGGCTGAGCAGGATTCCGCAATACGCGCGGCCAGTTTGAGGCGCTGACATTCGCCGCCGGAGAGTTTGTTGAGCGGTTGACCCAGGGTAATGTATCCCAAGCCGGTTTGCTGAATGAGATTGAGTTTAGCAGAAGCTTTTTGCGCGTATTTACACTCCGGAAATTGGTTTAAGATTGAAACTGTGTCATCAACCGTCAGAGCCAAAAAATCAACAATGTTCAGTGAAAGAGATTCATCGGGTTTAAGCGGATTTTTTACCTCTATGACCGCCTCCTGCGCTTTAGCATTAAAGCGAGTCCCATTGCATTCGGGGCAACGCGTGTAAACATCGCTGAGAAACTGCATCTCTATTTCTTCAAATCCCAGACCTCGGCAACGAGGGCATTGACCCAGCTTGGAGTTATAGCTGAAATGCCCCGGCGAAAAACTCTCGACTCCACCGGCTTTCAGTTTCCAGACAAAAAACTGCCGCAGATCATCAAAAGCGCCTACGTACATGGTTGGACTGGACCTGGGAGTTTTACCGATAGGCGATTGATCCACTAGGAAGAGGTTTGTAATGAGTTTCTGGGGGAATTGAATTGCAGAAGCCGAAGCCGGATTTTCCGCATCGATCTTTAAGGAATGTATCTGATGGTTCGAATCCAGGACTTGTTGAACTCCGGGGTGAATGATGCTTCTGAGAAGAGTGCTCTTGCCGGAGCCGCTCACGCCGCTGATGCAAACAAAACGCTTTAGGGGGATGTCTATATCCAGTTCGTTCAGATTATTTGCACACGCTTTACGGATTTTTAGAAAATGCTTTGGGGAGCTTTTTTTGGGTGTGGAAAGTGGGATCTTCAATCTTCCGTTCACATATCCTGCAGTGCGGGAGTCAGTTGAACTAATAAAGTTCTGATAACTGCCTTGGTAGACAATCTGGCCACCGCGTGCACCTGCCAGGGGGCCCAGATCAATTATATGGTCTGCCTCTTCTATGACCATCATTTCATGCTCCACGGTTACCACGGTATTTCCGATGTCGCGCAGTTGTTTGATAGTCTTGATCAACCTTTCTGTGTCCCTTGGATGCAGACCGACGCTGGGCTCGTCCAGAATGTAGAGAGTATTCACCAGGCGATTGCCTAAACAGCTTGTGAGGTTGACGCGTTCAGTTTCACCGCCGGATAGGCTTCGCGTTTGGCGATTCAAGGTCAGGTAGCTCAAACCAATTTCGTTGAGAAAGGAGAGACGATTTTGAACTTCCTCTAGGGCATACTCAACGGGACCTTTAAAGTTGTGCCGCTTTTGCAAAGCCTGAATAAAACTGTAGGCATCGCTCAGCTCCAAATCATAAAATTCAGAGAGCGTAATAGGAGTACTATTTTCCTTTAACGGATTAGGAACTTTGAAAGAGAGTGATTCCGGGGTAAAGCGGCTTCCTTTACATGCTTCGCATTCTCGGTAGGAGCGATAGCGCGAAAGGAAAACACGAATGTGCATTTTATAGGTATAACTCTCCAGCCATTTGAAAAAACCGTTGATTCCATACCAGGTCTTCGGCCATGTATGGTTTTCATCTTTCTCATAAAGCGGATCACCCTCAATAACCCAATTTTTTTGTCTGGATGTGAGAGTGTTGAATGGAACGTCCAGTGGGATTTTTGCCTTTGGCGCCATTCGTAGCAAGTCCAGTTGGCATTCTTTGGAGACACCGCTCTGCCAAGGTTTGACCGCGCCTTCTCTGAGTGTTTTAGAGGTGTCCGGAATGACCAGGTTCATATCAATTCCAATTGTTCTGCCAAAGCCGTGGCAAACGGGGCAAGCGCCCAATGGATGATTATAGCTGAAGAGACCGGGTGTTGGTTTAGGCAGAGTGACGTGACAGTCTACACATTCGGTTTTATTGGAAAAAGGGTGAGCCTGGGACAGGCCGGGATTCGCAGCATCCAGAATGAGAAGCTGTCCATGTCCATATTTATATGCTTGCTCGCAGCTATCGGCGAAACGCTTTTGAGATTTTGAAGAGCAATTAACCCGATCCTGAATAATTAAGAGCTCGGCAAAAGGAAAGCTCTCTTCGATTTCTTCCAACCGCGTGACTTTCCCCTGAACCAAAGCGCGGCTGTACCCCAAGCCCTGAATCCAGGAAAGGGACTCTCGAAAAGAAATTTTTTTTGATAATTGAACAGTGAAAACAATGAAGCAAACTTCTGTTTGAGGAGAAGCTTTCTTGAAAGCCTCCCGGATACGATGAGCGGGGAAAGGGCTGGTTTCTTTTCCGCACTGAGGGCAAAAGGGAACCGATACATGGGGCCAGAGCACTTTCAGATAATCGGCGATTTCAGTCAAAGTGCCTACAGTGGATCGACTGGTCTTAATGGAGTTTTTTTGTTCGATGGCAATGGCGGGAAGGATGTTCTCAATTCGATCAGCCTGAGGCTTATCCATGCGATCAAAGAACTGCCGTGCATAGGGAGAAAAGGTCTCGATATAACGGCGCTGACCCTCTGCATAAAGAACATCAAAAGCCAGGGTGCTTTTCCCTGAACCGCTCACGCCGGTAAAAACTGTCAGCTTGCCGACTGGGATATCAACATCCACGTTTTTGAGGTTATGGTGGCGAACACCTCGAAGGTGAATTGAATCCTGCATAGACTATTCGGACTCAATATGCGAACAGAGAATCTGCACGGACCGTTTTACTCCGCCCTGATTTTTTAGAACGACATCACGGGCCTGAGCCCCCAGTATATTGCGGCGATTCGAATTGGAGAGCAGTGAGACAATTTGCTGCTCCAGTTTGTTGGTGTCCGGCACTTGAAGAGCAGCATTGTGAGATAGAAAGCTTTCAACGATCGAGGTGAAATTTTGCATGTTAGGCCCAAATACAACAGGCTTAGCAAGGGCTGCAGGTTCAATCGGATTTTGTCCACCTTTTGCTGTCAGGCTTTTGCCAACAAAGCAGAGAGTGGCTGCGCCATAAAAATAGCGGAGCTCGCCGGTAGTATTTACAAGCAGGCAGTCGATTCCACCACTATGTGCGGGGAGTGATTGAGGAATATCGGTTCGCAAAACAAATCGGATGCCGGTCCCTTTTAATTCCGGAATCAGGGATTTACAACGTTCGAAATGGCGCGGAACCAGGATCAGGAAAAAATTGGGGAATTGTGCCTTCAAGCGAAGAGCCATTTCCGCCAAGAGAACTTCTTCGCCTGCATGAGTGCTGCCGGCTACCAGTATGGGTGCATCGGAAGGAACGCCCAGAAGAGTGAGCATTTGGGGAACATTGAGCTTCTCATCCAACGAGAGCGGCGCCCCATCAAACTTCAGATTACCTGTGAGAGTAATATTCTGAGGAGAGGCTCCCAGAGCAATCATGCGCTCGCGGTCTGTTTCATCTTGAACGCCAATGGCTGTGAAGCCGGAAAAAATATCCCGGAAAATAAAGCTGGCTTTCCGGTAGCGGCCAAAGGAACGCATGGAAAGGCGGGCATTAAATAGAAAAAGAGGAATATGGCGTCGCTGGGCCTCCCAGAGGAAGTTGGGCCAAATCTCAGCTTCAATCAGGACAATTGCTTCAGGTTGGAAAGTATCCAGTGCTTTTTTGACGGCTCTATTCCAATCAATGGGATAGTATATTTTGATGATTTCTTCAGGGAGTTTTTTAGTAAGCTCTGCCATCCCTGTCGTGGTGGTTGTACTGGCCACGATTTGAAAATGTGGACGCTCCCGGGCGAACTGTTGAATCAGTTGTACACAGAGGTTCACTTCACCCACACTCACCGCATGGAACCAGATCAGGCGTTTTCTCTCACCAGATGAAAAAAAAGACGGATAACAACCAAAACGTTGAGAAAGGCCGCGCTGCCAGTTGCCGCGACGCCAGAGGCGCCAAAAGTAATAGGGCAATGAGACAACGAAAAAAATCAGAAAAAGAATGTTATAAAACAACCTCATAGAGTAAAGGGATTATCTAGGGCGGCAAAGGCTCCGTGGGTTCTGGTCCCGCCGGCAGAGGGTCCATCAGCTCCGGCTCATGAACTTGCGGAGTGGCGGGCTGAGTGGGTTCAGTTTCCATTTTGGGGTTCTCTTTTGGCGGCTCGATTTGTTCAGGAGGTTTTGTCGGCGCAGGTGGCTCAATAGGAGAATCAGGAGCTTTATTTTCAGGAGCGGACGGCAATATCGTTCGCAAGGTGAACCCCTCGGGTGTGCTTTGGAATGCACTCAGAGAGAAATCAAAGCAGTCTGCAAAAGAGTCAAACTCGGGCAAAAGGGAAGGAGAAACGAGGTTTTTTAAAAAACCGAAATTCACATTAACATCCTGTGCCAGGAAGGTAAAAACGGGAACCAAAAATGTGCTTGTTTGATCCTGGCCCAAATATTTTTTTAGCTTATTATAGTAGTTCCCGGCAATGCGCTTACTGTCGGTATACTCTAAAAAACCGGTAGAAAGAGCACCAATCGATTCGGCTGCAGATTTCAATCGCGGAAGCGAAGATAACTTTTCCTCTTTTTCTGAAACGGTCAAAAAATCTTCAACCAGCTTGTATTCAGTGCTGAAAGCAAGCACTCCATCTTTAAAAGCCAGGTGACAGTAATTAGTTTTGAAATCAGAGGCACCCAGATCCAAATCGGGCAGAGGGATTGAAGTGACTTCATAATGCGATACCTCTTTTTCCAAGGCGGGGATAGGAGCAAGAATCGAAATCAGTTTTTTAACAGTTTGGATGTAATATTTGCCATCAGCTATCTGTATGAAACGAATCGACTCTTTTTCACCATTGGCCCCGAGTCTTTGGCAGATGGTAAGATCATTGCCCAGAGGTATAATGAAATTATCTTTGAATTTAAAATTCGGGTCTGCTTCCAAAATACTGGGCAGGAGGGCCTCCGTTAGAAGGTCTCTCACGTCAGGCATAATCTCATCAACCATTTTTTCGATCGCATCCCAAGCAGAAGTGAAGTTAAGGCGTGTTCTGGAAAAGCTCAGAACATCTCTTGAGACAAATGCCGGAGGCGAACAATCCCCAGGTTCCAGAGTAATAATTTTGGCTATTCCCTGCCGGGAGGCTTCCGGAGAAGAAATAAAATAATCTGTGCAAACGCCGGCGGGAGTGTCCAAAATAGCTACACTTCCGGAAAGAAAAGATTCCAGTCCCAGCTTTCCAACGACCGTGGGCAGGAGCATCTCTTTTTCTTCAAGGGGTTCCTGAGTTGCATCAGGGGGAGGATTTTCGCTCTCATTCCCCGAGGCTTGAGAAATTATACTATTTTCAGCCGATTCGTTCTCAACCCATTTCTGAATAACAGGGCTTAAATGGGCCCATCCCCAGAAGACCGCGTTGGAAAAATGACTTTTATGCTTGGCCCATTCCGGGTGCTCAGAGAGATGAGGCGCCTGGTCTCTTGCGGCTTGTAGGATGAGTCTGGAGGCCTGTGGAGTGTTCAGCTCAACTAACAGATAGGAATCTACCGCCGTAATCCAGACGGTAACAGGGGTATCTTTATCAGGTTTAAAGGAGGAGGGAAATAAATCCAGCAATTTCAAAAATGCTTTTGCCTGTTGGTCAGAAAGCGGTATTCCGATCGATTGTGTTTGTTCAAAAGATTCAAGCTTGAAGTGCGACGAAAAGATCTCACTCGACGCCATGGTATGAAGCAGGTTCGTGAGTGTGGCTGTTTCTGCTCCCATGTCAAATCCCATCACAGGAGAGGCCTTGAGCTCTGGTAGAAATGTGTTGGTAAAATGCGGTTCGGTGACAAGGGACAGAAAAGCCGAAGTCACTTTTTTTTGCAGTGCAGGGACGTTTAAAAGGGCAAACTCGGAATTTGTTTGAAACAGGGACGCTACGCCCCACTGGGATTGTATCTCATCCCTCAGGGGCTTAAGCTGTGGATGGTTCCAAAGTTTACCTAGGGGTGTTTTAAGAGCTGTGCCCTGCAAAGCCTGACAGTCGGGGATAACCACCAAAGCCAGGGTTTGAACAGGGAGTTTTTTCTCAAAATATGGGGCTAGATCCGCAAAAAGGGGAGAAACGGAAAAAAGGCAAAGGAATACTGCCATCCAATTGAAAAAAAAACAATGAGCTTTTTTTAATGGATGGTAGCGTATTTGATTTTCTCTCTCGGAGATACCCATTTTACTTATTCAGATCACGCCTTGGGAAAAGGGGTTCAGGCTTTCCAACGATATGTCCCGGCTGCAAGCCTCCCCACTGGCATAATGACCATTGATCAGGAGAGTCGTGAAGGCCCAATTGAGCGTAAATTTTTTCTGAAGTCTTTGGAAGTATCGGCCAAAGTAAAACGGCGAGGATTCGGCAGACTTCCACTAAATTATAAAGCACTTCATCCAGACGGGCTGCCTGCTCGGGCTGTTTTGCCAATTTGAATGGAGCGGTGTGGTCCACATATTGGTTGGCGCGGTTGATAAGCTCCCAGATGCGAACAAGAGTGCCCTGAATTTTAATTTCAGAGTAGCACTTAAAGGCCGCGGCACAGGAGGTTTCAGCATCTGCTTTTAATTCATCATGTCGCGCAGGGACAATCCCATTCCGATAGCGGCCCAGCATTGAAATGGAGCGATTGATCAGGTTCCCCAAACCGTTAGCCAGTTCAGCCTGATAGCGGGATGCAAAACCGGCATCTGTCCAGTTCCCGTCGGGGCCAACCTCCAGTTCACGCAGAACATAGTAGCGAAAGGCATCCAGTCCCCACTCATCAATCACTGCTATTGGTTCAACTACGTTGCCTGTGCTTTTGCTCATTTTCTGGTTATCTTTCTGCCACCAGCCATGTACGGCAAGCTTTTTGGGGAGCGGGACTCCGATAGCCTTAAGCATGATGGGCCAGTAAACGGCGTGAAACTTAACAATATCCTTGCCGATAACGTGAAAATCCGCTGGCCACAACGGCCGCTCCTGTTGAGCTGTTTCAGGGAAGTCGTCTTTGGTAAGACCGATGCTCTTTAGCGCTTGCGTATCCCCGTAGGCCGCTGCAATAGTGAAGTAATTCACCAAGGCATCAAACCAGACATAAGTCACGTATTCCGGGTCAAAGGGCAGGGGAATCCCCCAGGAGAGACGGGCTTTGGGACGGCTGATACAAAGGTCTTCTAGTTTCTCGTTTTTGAGAAAACCCAATACTTCATTTTTGCGGTATTCGGGATAGATAAATTCGGGGTGTGACTCAATGTAATCAATCAACCATTGTTGGTGAACGCTCAGCTTAAAATAGTAGTTATCCTCGATGAGTTCTTGAACTTCGCCCCACATCGGCGCGAAAGAACCATCAGGGAGCCGGTCTTTTTCAGTCAAAAAAGTCTCTTCTTTTGTGGAGTAAAAACCTTTGTAGGATTCTTTGTAAAAATGCCCTTCTTTGTGAAGTTTACTGAGAATTGCCGTTACGACCTTCTTGTGTCGGCTTTGTGTCGTTCGGATATAATCATTGGGGGATATACCCAGTTTTTCGATGAATTTGCCCCAGGAAATTGCCAGTTCATCGCAGTACTCCTGAGGAGATTTATTTTGTGCAAGAGCTGCCTGTTGAACTTTTTGGCCGTGTTCGTCCGCACCCGTGAGGAAAAAAACATCAGCACCCTGGGTGCGATGAAACCTCGCCAGGACATCGGTGAGAACTTTCTCATAAGCATGGCCCAAATGAGGTTGGCCGTTCACGTAATCGATTGCAGTTGTTAGATAGATACTCTTACACATATCCGGTCATATTGTGCATAAAGAGTAGAACTTTTGCAAACTATGAACGATTCGATTTTTGCGAGATTCACCTTGAAATAAAAAATTTATCCTGTAAGCAACAGGTTATTAAAGCTCTGACTGGATTTTTGCTCAAAATCTGGTACTATACTGGGAATGGATCCGAAACAGGGTTTGACAGTGAGAGGGAGCATGAATGAGAAGAGAATATCTCTTCATCTTCATGCTGAAGGTGCTGAAGATGTTTTAAAAGAGCTTGTTGCTCTTGTTGAGGAAATTAAGGATATACCAGGTGCGGCTGCCAAGCTTCTGGATGCACTTAGGGAGCGTGAGGAACTATGCAGTACGGGTGTGGGTGATGGTGTGGCTTTCCCACATTGCCGCAATGCCTTAGTAGGTTTGGTGAAAACTCCGGTTGTCGTCTTTGGCCGGCATGAAGAAGGGGTTGCCTACGGATCTGTCGATTCAGCTCCGGCCAGGTTGTTTTTTCTTGTCATAGCGCCCTCTGTCAGCACACACCTTCAGATCCTTGCCAGGTTAGGCCGTATGTCGAGGGATTACCGCTTCAGGCAGAGTCTGTTAAATGCTCAATCTTCTCAAGAGGTTTTAGATATTATTGAAAAAACTGAAACCGCTTAATCTGCTCTAGATTTACTTTGTTCGTGAAAGTAGTAATCATTGGTGGCGTGGCTGCCGGCGCAAGTGCTGCCGCCCGGTTGAGAAGACTCGATGAAACAGCTGAAATTATTCTGTTTGAAAAAGGAAGCCACGTATCTTATGCGAACTGTGGTCTTCCCTATCACTTGGGAGGAGTCATTCCACAGAGGAAATCGCTCTTGGTGGTCACGCCTGAGAAGTTCAAAAGGCAGTTTAATGTCCAGGCACGTGTAGAAAGCGAGGTTGTATCAATAGACCGAACTGCCAGGAACGTGACCGTTCGTACGAGAGAGGGAGAAACTTATACAGAAAGCTATGATAAATTGGTCCTGGCCACGGGTTCGTCTCCCATTCCTTTACAAATTCCCGGAATAGAGGATCCTCGTGTAACGCATCTCTGGACATTGGCTGACATGGACCAGGTGATGAGCCATGTCAATGCAGGTGCCAAGCGCGTGGTTCTTGTGGGAGCCGGCTTTGTGGGCTTGGAAGTTGCCGAAAACCTTCGTGAAAAGGGTTTGGAGGTGACTGTTGTTCAGAGGAGCGCGCATGTTCTTTCAACGGTCGATCGTGAGATGGCTCTTCCTTTGGCAAGAGAGCTGGAGTCTTGCGGTGTTCGCTTTGAGTTTGAAAGGGTGGTAAAGAAGTTTATAACGAATGAATCCCACCTTGGAGTCGTTTTGGATAACGGGAAACAGTTCGAGTGTGATTTTGCCATTCTCTGTGCAGGAGTAAAACCGAATTCAGAGCTGGCCCGGAGCGCCGGTTTGGAGTTGGGTACTCGAGGCCATATTGTTACAGACGAATATTTAAAAACTTCAGATCCAAATATTTTTGCAGCCGGAGACGCAGTGGAGGTGAGGGATCCGATTTTAGGTGGCAGGACGGCAATTCCCTTGGCAGGTCCTGCAAACAAGCAAGGGCGTTTGGTGGCAGACAACATCATGGGTGCCCAAGCCAGATATTTGGGCAGCATAGGGGCATCCATTCTCAAGGCCGGCAAATTAACTGTCGGAATGGTCGGCCTTACAGAGGCCCGCCTGAAACAAAAGTCTGTGGCTTATGAAAAAATTTATCTCTGCCCCAACAGTAACGCTTCCTACTATCCCGGTGGCACGATCCTGAATATTAAACTGATTTTTGCACCCGATGGAAAAATTTTAGGGGCTCAGGCCGTTGGAGTGAAAGGGGTAGATAAGCGAATAGATGTGATTGCGACGGCTATGCGTAATGGGATGACAGCGTCTGAACTGGGATATTTGGAGCTATCCTACGCCCCGCCATACAATTCCGCCAAAGACCCCGTAAACATGGCAGGAATGATCGCCGAAAATGTGCTCACCGGCACCTCGAAAGTTGTTCATGCTGATTCCATTCCTGGAGGAAGTTTTTTATTGGATGTCCGTGAAGTATCTGAGTTTAATCTGGGCACCATCCCCGGATCGGTCAATATTCCCCTGGGAGCTTTGCGGGAACGTTTAGCCGAGTTGCCTAAAGAAAGAGAGATTGTTGTTTTTTGCCTGGCGGGTACTCGCGGTTATGTTGCGGAACGCATCTTGAGGCAGCATGGATTCAGTGTCAAAAACCTCTCAGGCGGCTATTTGATCTGGAGACTTTTTAACCCTGAGAGTTTGAGCAAACCTGTTATATCTTGTTGCTCGCCTGTAGGGAGTACGAAGATATCAAAAAGATTTTAAAACCGATCTCTGTCAGTACGGATAAACTAGTTGATGAGATTGCCGGAGCAGCCAGTCTTTAAACTTGTCTTGGAACAGCAATAAGCCATTATTCATTTAGTTTAAAAGCTTTAAAAGGAATTGTTGAAGAGAATATTAACCTTTTTCTTCAGCTTTTTCTCAATGCTATCAGCTTTCCGAGGTACGAGAGGAGAGGCAGAGATCGTTTTAAATTTTTTATCATTGAGAAACCGATATAATCTTTCTTGCTATTTAGTGGGAGGATGGTATTAAAACTCACGGCGATATGAGCAAATTGGAATCTGTTGCAGCCGGTGATTCCGGCAAAGATCAGGAGAATCCCCAAAGTGTCCGCACCAGCAAAAATTTACAGCGTGCGAGGCATGTCTATAACATAGACGGATGGGGGCAGAATTATTTTGATATTAGCGATCAGGGCAATGTTATAGTCAAACCTTTGCATGAAGAAGGAGCCTCCATTGATTTACTTGATATTGTAACAGAAGCTCAATCCAGAAATCTAAAGTTTCCTTTACTTGTTCGATTTCAGGATATTTTAAGGCACCGTGTTAAGGCTTTGAATAAAGCTTTCCAGTGCGCGATAGTGGACTGCGGTTATCCGGGGGTATATCAGGGAGTGTTTCCCGCAAAGGTCAATCAGCTCAGGGAAGTGATTGAGGAGATACTGGATGCAGGAGAAGAGTTCCAGTATGGTTTGGAAGTGGGGAGTAAGCCCGAGTTAATGGCAGCTCTGGCCATGCAGGACTCTACCACACGACTTTTGATTTGTAACGGGTACAAAGATACCCTTTATATTCGCATGGCAATTCTGGGGCTGAAACTGGGTAAAAAAGTCATCCTAGTTGTCGAAAAATTTGAAGAGCTCAAGCAAATCCTGGCCATTTCCAAACGGTTGGGAGTAGAACCGCAACTGGGCATCCGCCTTCGTTTAGCCAGTAAAGGGACCGGCAAATGGGCCGATAGCGGAGGGGAGAAGGCAAAGTTTGGTTTGAATACACCTGAATTAATGGCGGCAGCAGAGCTTTTGATTCAGAATGGGTTGAGTCATTGCCTTAAGCTGACTCACTTCCACGTAGGGTCTCAGATTTCAGATATTCTTCCGATTAAGAGAGCCGTTCAGGAGGGAGCTCGCTTTTATTGCAAACTTCGCCAAATGGGATTCCAGGTGGAGTATTTCGATGTGGGCGGTGGTTTAGGTGTGGATTATGACGGGAGCAGCACTTCCTATGACAGTTCCATCAACTACACGATGCAGGAATATGCGAATAATCTGGTTTTTTACCTGATGGAAATTTGCAAAGCCGAAGGAGTCTCCTGCCCAACCATTGTGAGTGAAAGCGGCCGCAGCGTGGTTGCTCATCACAGTTTGCTTTTGACAGATGTGCTGGGCTCCATAGAAATGGCTCGCAGGTGGAAAGAGATAAAGCCGGATGAATCCCACCATCAGCTTGTTAAAGAGCTTCTGCGTCTCTACGATGAAGTGGGTGAAATGAATCCCCTGGAGGCCTACCACGATGCGCTGAGATACAAAGAGGATTCTCAGGATTTGTTTATGCTGGGAATGATGGATCTCAAAAACAAGGCGATGATTGAGCAGCTTTTTTGGCAGGTGAGTGCCCAGGTTGTGGAGATTTTCCAGAAGCAGCGATATATCCCGGAAGAGATCCGGGCTCTCAAAGTCTCCATGAGTGATCAGTATCTCTGTAACTTCTCCGTTTTTCAATCGCTCCCCGATAATTGGGCTTTAGACCAGCTTTTTCCGATCATGCCCATTCATCGCCTGGATGAAGAGCTTAGCCGTGAGGCCATATTGAGCGATATCACCTGCGATTCTGATGGTCAGGTAGATTGCTTTATAGACCTGAAGGATTTTCGTCACACACTGCCTCTGCATCGGCTCATTCCCAGCGAATCGGGGAATGAACCCTACTACCTGGGCATTTTTATGCTGGGAGCTTACCAGGATATTATGGGTGATCTGCACAATTTATTTGGTAGGGTCAATGAGATTCATGTCTTTTTGGATCCGGATGAGCCCAGCGGCTACTATGTGGAAGAGGTGATTGAAGGTAGCAGCATCCGAGAATCTCTGGCCGAGGTTCAGTATGATGAGCGAGAGTTAAAGCGGAGAATGAAGCAGCAAATAGACCGCGCTATTCGCAATGATTTAATGAAGCCTTCAGAGGCAATGCGTCTTCTGGATGAATACGAAAAGGGGCTTAAAGAGTATACATATCTCTCATTTGCCCCGTAGAGTGATGGCGGAAGAACAAAAGAAAATCGCCGGTTCCCACGATGAGCTTTTAGCTCGCCTGGCTGGACTTTACCGTGGGCTTTCGGTTCTGCTTTGGAGTGTGCCACTCTATTTGATTTTTGCTGTTCAAACGATCTTTACAAGCGAGTGGAAGATTTTTTTCTCAAACCATTGGGATTTGATCGGAGCTCTTCCGGCTACCGCTGCGGCCGTCTGCGCTGTTTACGGAACCAATTTAGTGCGAGCCTCTCAGCTCGAATCAGGTAAGCTCACCAAAAATCTGGATGAACTTTTGGTCATCTTTATCGCCATAGGCGGGCTTTCACCTTTTTATTACTGGTTTTCTCAAGAGCCGGCTTTGCTCTACTTTGCCGCGATGGTTTTTATTCTGATCTTAACATCACTCTATTCTTTGATGGTTTTATCGCGTGTAATTTACCGTCTGGCTGCACTTCTGGGTACTCCGGCTTTGAGGACTGAAGCAGCCCTCTTTATGCTCTTAAACAATGCCATTTTATTGGCTTGTATGGCCGGGTTCACGCTGTACTGTCTGGTTATGGTTGGAGCGATAAGGTTTAAAAATCTGCTTTATTACTGCGCCTATTATCAACCGCACTTTCAATGGTTTTTTGTCCTGGGAGTCTTGTTTCCGACTGCCGTTTGTGTCTGGTGGCTTTGGAATTTAAAGACGCTCTGTTTTGAGAGAATTTTGAATTGGGAAGTTGGTAAGGATGAGTCGTTTCGTGAAGGAGCGCTGTCTTCACAGAGCCCTTCCCGGGAGCCTCAAGAAGAGGATGCAGCCTCCTAACCGCTGTTTTTTATCATGAAGCAACTAGCGCAATATCAGGATGGGCGATTGGAAATACAGGAAGTGCCCGTTCCAGTGCCGCCTCCCGGGGGAGCCTTGGTGCAGGTAACCCACTCGGTAATCAGTATCGGTACCGAGAAGATGAAGGTCGAGCAGGCCAAAATGAACCTGCTTCAAAAAGCCATGGCCAGACCCGACCAGGTTAGAAAAGTCATTGAGAGCATTCGGAATTTGGGCTGGAAGAGTGCATTACAAAAAGTTCGTAATCGAATGGAGTCCCCCACGCCTTTAGGCTATAGCGCAGCCGGGGTCGTTGTTGCTGTGGATGAAGGCAACACGCGATTGAGAGTGGGTGACCGGGTTGCCTGTGCGGGGGCTGAGTGTGCCAACCATGCAGAATTTATTGCAATGCCCGATCTCCTCATGGCAAAAATCCCCGAAAATGTCCCGAACTGGATGGCAGCTTATTCGACTGTCCTCAGCATTGCCATGCAAGCTCTTCGGCAGGGAGATGCTAAACTGGGTGAGCAGGTGCTTGTGATGGGGCAGGGGCTGATTGGATTGCTTTTGACGGCCTTGCTGCACGCTAATGGGGTGAGGGTGATGGCGGTTGATCTGGTGAAGTCTAAGGAGAAGTTTTCAACTGAGATGGGAGCAGAGCGCTTTGTCAGCACGGGTGATTTGGTTAATGAGGTTCGCTCCTGGACTTTTGGCAACGGTGTAGACAAGGTTTATCTATGCACGGGCACACAAAGTAACAAGCCAATTGAGCAGGCGGTCGAAATTATGCGCGATAGAGGGCGTCTGGTCATTGTTGGCAACACCAAGACAGACCTTTCCTGGAAAACTTATTACGAGAAGGAGATTGATGTTCGCTATTCACGTTCGTATGGGCCGGGGCGTTATGATCCTTCTTACGAGTGGGGCGGAAGCGATTATCCCATTGGTTATGTACGCTGGACGGAGCAGAGGAATTTGGATGCCTGTCTGGCTTTGATGGCTGCGGGAAAACTGAATCTGGAAGCGATTACGACCCATCGTGTAAGGTTTGAAGATTCTCTGGGCGTTTATCAGGAGTTGCTTAAACCTGAATCCAAAGAGGTGGGAGTCGTTCTGGAGTATGCTGGCGCATCTGTGACTGTTTTTGAGAATGCAACAGCTAAAACGGGCCGGATGGAAAAGCAGAAAGATCGAGCTAAATTGAGCGTACCCGTTTCGCAGCTTCACGTCATTGGAGCTGGCAATTTTGCTCGCACGATGTTGCTGCCTCATTTGCGTGGGAAAATTCCTTTTGGTGTGATTGTGAACCAAACGGCCCTGAGTGCGAATCATGTTAAAAACAAATTCGGATTTCAGGTTGCCTCCACCGAGGTGGGAGTGGCTTTAAAGCAGAATAATAATGCTGCGGTTGTGATTGCTACTCGCCACCACCTGCACGCACCTCTTGCACTTCAGGCGCTGGATGCCGGCATACACGTTTTTATCGAAAAACCGCTCTGTCTCACTCGCGAAGAGTTGGTGCAGATTGATGCTATGATGGAGGCTGATAAGGGCGGTACGGTTCAGGTTGGCTTCAATCGTCGCTTTGCGCCGCTATCAGTGAAACTCAAAGAGGTTGTTTCAGCCGCTCCGGGACCCAAAAGCGCAGTCTATCGGGTGATGGCCGGTAAGTTGGACCCCAGGCATTGGTATGCTAACTTCACTGAAAGCGGAGGGCGTGTACTCGGGGAGGCTTGCCACTTTTTTGATTACTTCTGCTGGCTTTTTTCCAGCAAGCCGGTTCGCGTTTTTGCTCAAACGGCTTGGCCGCTGGAAGGTGCTTTGCCATTTCCTGATAGCATAACGGCTCATATAGAGTTTGCCGATGGCTCCAGTGGGCAGTTGATCTATTCTGCCGAAGGGGATAGCTCATACCCCAAGGAGAGACTGACCGTGTTTGGTTCCGGATTTGTCGGAGAGCTGGATAACTACCAGAAGCTACAGGTTTATCGCAAACGCAAATGCCAAACGATGAAGGCTCAATCCAAAGGGCACGCTGAGCAGATGGCTTCCTGGTTAAGTTTTTTGAAAGCGGAATCTCCCCACCCCTTGCCTTATGAGGAATCCCGGCAGGCGATGCGCCTCACTTTTGCAGCCTTAGAATCTATCCAGCAGGGCAGGGTAGTTGCCTTGGACTAAGCTGATGTTTTTTTGGTTGCCACGATAAAGCTATTAAACATCAGATAGCGCAGGGGAGTCAGGTTTAAGCACCAATCCAAGAGAGGGTGTACGTATCGATCGGTGCAGACAACGGATTCTATCCGGCATCCGTAGCGTTCCAGGAAGAATCTCATTTGGAGCGGATTGGTTACGATAATGGCATCATCGTCGGGGCTAAAGACTTCCTTTACGATGGGGGGCATTCGCTCAAAGCGGACACTTTCAGGATGTTCCTTGATTTCCCTTCGAATTTTAGAGAGAGACTTCCAATTACGCATTTTATTCGCAATCCCTCGCATTCTGGGATGATAATCTCTTAATCCAATCACACGTAAAAAATTGGGAGAGGAAATCACAAGTCGTCCCCCGGGGCGAATTACCCGGACTAATTCCTTCAAGAAAATTTCTGGCTCCTCCACATGCTCCAATACATTGAGAGCGCCGGCCGAGTCGAAAAATTCATCCGCAAAAGGAAGATGCCGCCCATCATAGATAACGCACTCCGGAGAGTGGGAAGAAGCGCGTGCTATATTGGCCAGGGAAACATCTACGCCGTGCGCTGAATATCCACGCTCTTTTAGCTTTAAGACGACTTGCCCGACGCCGCAACCAACATCCAGAATACGGGAGGCCGGAGCGAGAACAGAATGATTTTTTAGAGGTGTTGCGCAGGCCAAAGCATCGATATATTTGGAATAGAAATGAATATCCCAGTTCGCCAGAAACTCCGCGTAAACTTCGTTTTCTTTATATGTATCTTGATGTCCCATTGTCTTAACAGTCCGCTCTTCAGCCTATTAAATTCTATTTGCCAGCCCGGCATTTGCCGGGAAAAAGCAGAGAAAGAATAAAACTTCTTGCACTTTAGTCCAAGTCTGTTTACTTTAACACCCGCGCTTGCTTCTGCAAAGCGTGCTTAACGTAGAAATAGAAGCAGTCTATTTTTATCTTCCAATTGGGTTGGTAGCTCAGCGGTAGAGCAGCGGCCTTTTAAGCCGTTGGTCCAGGGTTCAAATCCCTGCCGACCCACCATTTTTTTTAGGAATTTACCTCCAAAGCTGAATCAGGTTGTCCGGGGCTCAACGTATCCGTTTTTTTAAATATCCCTGTGCTGCCTGGGTAAAATCAGGAGAAATAGATTTCCAAATTTGAGTCTCCTGAGCATCCTCCGGAAAGAAAAAGAGGGGTAGACGTGTTTTTTTGAAGAGATTGTCTTTCTATTTATCAGTTTTTTGCTACCATTTCTGAGGGTTATGGAATTTGATTCCTGGCCTGCCTGCTTCCAGCACTGATTGGTTTTGTGATAAAGAGATGGAGCTATGGCTTGTGGTTCTATGTTTAGAACTGGCATTGGATTGAGGCCATATTAATTTCTTTACAAGTACTAAAAATTGTTTAGAGTAGCGGGGCAGTTGGGAGACAATTAGGGTTTCTCAATTGTTTGGAGTAATCGTAGGAAGAAGAACGAAGAGAAGACAAGCGGCTAAGATATGGATTCTAAGGAAAAAGCCAAAAATATAGAAGAGTTTCGTATTCATGAACGTGACACTGGGTCAGCAGATGTGCAGGTTGCACTTTTGTCGAAGCGCATTAGCGCTCTGACTGAACATCTGCAGAAGAATAAGAAAGATCATAGTTCACGTAGGGGTCTGATTATGATGGTGAGTCGGAGGCGCAAGCTTCTGGATTACCTCCATGAAAAGGATGCGGCCCGATATGTGGCGATAACAAAGAAACTAAAACTGAGAAGGTAATCCTTTCAGGCGAGAACGGTTTGGAGGTTCAAATGGACTTCCGGATGCGTGTTGATGCAGCGCCGTCTAAGGTACTGAGCGCTGCTATTCTATTCTCAGGATAAGTAATAATGGATACCCACCGAATCAAGCGGATAATGTTTGACGGTGGGTTTTTGTCTTTAAGATGTCGTTAGAAGCGCTTAAAGGCATTGTAGGAAGCAAGAAAGATAAGAAGAGTATGGTACATAAAGTAATAGCGCCGGCTGGCAGCAGCCAGATCACGATTCAAACCGGCATATGGGCGCGGCAGGCAGCCGGCTCAGTCACAGTGCAGCAAGGAGAAACCATCGTTTTGGTGGCAACTGTTGCAGCAAGCAAACCCAAAGAAGATTTGGATTTTTTCCCTTTAACGGTTGATTATCGCGAAAAGGCGGCAGCGGCGGGCAAGTTTCCCGGAGGATACTTTAGAAGAGAAGGACGTCCCACCGAAAAAGAAATTTTAACAAGCCGATTCATTGATCGGCCTTTACGCCCTCAGTTTCCTGATGGTTGGCTCAACGAGACACAGGTCCAATGCATCGTCATCAGCGCTGATGGAGAGTATGACCCGGATGTATTAGCTGTTTTGGGTGCTTCTGCAGCACTGACGATCAGCGATATTCCTTGGGGTGGTCCTCTGGGTGCTTTGCGCCTGGGCCGTGTGAATGGGCAATTTGTAATTAATCCGACGCACTCTCAAATGGAGGAGAGCGATCTGGATCTCATTTACGTGGGCGACAGTGACAAGGTGGTCATGTTTGAAGGCACGGCCGATGAGATTAGCGAGGAAGACTTTAATGCGGCAATGCAGTTTGCACAGGCAGCCATTCAGCCGATGATTGCGGCTCAGCGCGAGCTTGTAAAGGTGGCAGGCAAAGCCAAAAGAGTTTTTGAAACGCCTGAAATCCCCGCTGAAATCGTTGCTGAAGCAAAGAATATTGTGGGCGATCGCCTGATGCCTGCTCTGACGATTGTCGGAAAACTGGATCGCGAAGCAGCCGTGAGCGCTATCAAGACTGAGGTTGCTGAAAAACTGACCGCTAAGTTCGGGGAAGATTCAATCAAAAAAGCTTTGGTGAGCAATCTGTTCTACGAAATGCAGTCCGCGACCGTTCGCAGCCTGCTTTTAGACAAAGGGCAGCGTATGGATGGACGCAAATTGGATGAAGTCAGGCCTCTTTCAATGAGCGTGGGTATTTTGCCTCGTTCTCATGGTTCTTCGATTTTCACGCGTGGTGAGACTCAGGCTCTCTCTATGGCGACATTGGGTTCCATGGAAGATGCTCAGGAGTTTGATGCCTACACGGGCGGAACGAACCAAAAGCAATTTCTCCTTCACTATAATTTCCCGAACTTTTCTGTCGGTGAAACAGGTCGCATTATGGGACCGGGACGCCGTGAAATTGGACACGGGGCTTTGGCAGAGCGCTCAATCGAGCCCATGCTGCCTTTGACTGATTATCCTTACGCGATTCGTATTTCAACGGAGATTCTTGAATCAAATGGGTCCAGCTCTATGGCGACTGTTTGTGCTGGAACTCTAGCCCTCATGGATGCGGGAGTTCCTATTATTCGTCCCGTCGCCGGTATCAGCGCCGGTCTTTGCACCGACTATGATGAACACGGTAATCTTAAACGCCATGCTGTGATGACAGATATCATGGGCTGGGAAGATGCTTTTGGTGATATGGATTGCAAGATCGCCGGAACTGAAAAGGGTATTACCGGTTTTCAGTTGGATTTGAAGCTCCGCGGAGTACCTCTGGACATTATTGCAGAAGCTTTGGAGAAAACTCGCACTGCCAGAATCTCAATCCTCAAACAAATGGCGGAATGTATTCCTGCGCCCAGGGAGAATATCAGCAAGTACGCTCCCCGTATTGTTTCCTTGAGGATTCCGGAAGACAAGATCGGTGCTTTAATCGGCCCCGGCGGCAAAAATATCAAAGCGCTTTGCGATGAGTCGGGCTGCGAAATCAATATTGAAGATGATGGCACTGTCCGCATTTATGGCAATAACGAAGAAGGAATGCTGATTGCCAGAGCCGCAGTGGAAGCCCTTTCTGCCGAGATTAAAGTAGGAGAAATCTATAGAGGCAAGGTTGTTTCTATTAAAGAATTCGGCTGCTTTGTGGAAGTGCTCCCGGGCAAAGAAGGTCTTGTGCACATCAGCGAATTGGCAAACTTCCGCGTCAAACAGGTTGAAGATATTGTCAAGGTAGGAGATACTTTCCCTGTTAAGTGCGTTGGTGTAGATGAAAGAGGTCGTGTTCGCCTTTCTCGGAAGGCTGCAATGGCTGAGCGTGAGCGCGAAATCAAAGGTGGAAGCGAAAAAGAGAATTACTCTGAAGAGTAAGAATCTTCCTTCAATTTCCATCATATAGATGGCAACAAAAAACCCGCTGTTATCAGCGGGTTTTTTGTTGGAAAAATGAAACTAGTTATCTGTAACTAATTGAAAAGAAGTAAGCTTTCGGGCTTTGCCAGCTTTTCAGGTTTAGTGGCATTTAATTGAAGGAGTATTTCATCACTGATATCGTGCTTGCCTGAGTCAAATATGACGGCCCGATAAGGATTGGAGGCATCAATAGAGGTGTTTAAAACCAAAGTATACCCTTCCTTTTGAGCCTGTTTTGCAATTGTCTCATTCACTTTGTTGAGGATATCCTGCTGAGTCCGCTTTTTTCTGGCAGCCAGATTTTTTACCGCATTTTCGCGAAAGCTGGCCAGAGCGCTTTCAAGCTTTGCACGCTCTTCAAAAGCTTTTGCAGCCTCTTGCTCGTTTTTGCTGAGAACTTCAGGAGGCAAATCCTTGACCTTAGTGCTCTTCAGGATTTCTGTAAATTTTTTATCTGCAGCTTCATAAAGCTTGAGGGCTTCAGCAGCTTCCTGCACGAGACGCTGATTTTCTTGTTGGTAGGCAGCGTCTTCCTGCCATGTCAGATAATAGTTCTCCAAAACTTTGCGAACATCGATTGTCGCTATTTTTTGGGATTGGGCCTGGGTGCTGAATGAAAATATCAGACAGGCCAAACTGGTTAGAATTAACTTTTTCATAAGAGAGAGATTTCTGGTGTTAAAGCTTTTTTAGAACTCACGTGTATAGCCAACACTGAAATTAAAGCGTCCACTACCGCTCTCATTTTTTCCGTTAATCGGAATGCCGTAATCAAGGCGGAGGGGACCCAGCATGGGGATATTCAGGCGAACGCCTAAACCGATATTATCTGCCCAGCCCAGTTTTCCGTAAACAGGGTCCTCGCGATGGCTCGGATCAAAATCATATGCGTCGGGATTGACCCAACCAATATCGTAAAAGGCTGCTACGCGCAGATATTCTTCGACAATGGGCACGGAGTATTCCAGACTCCCGAAAACATAAGTTTGACCACCGACGGGTTCCCCATCAATCAGGGGGCCCAAATGGCGGTATTTATAGCCGCGCATGTCATAGGCTCCGCCCAAATAGTATTTTTCATAGAAGGGAACGTGGTTGGAATCGTTATAGGTATCCATGGTGCCGACTCTTCCGAGCACTTCAAGGACATCGCCTTCTCCAAAGCCTTTGAAATACCAAGCAGTGCGCAGCTCCAGCTTATAAAAGCTGAAATCTCCGCCCAAAGGACCACCGGCAACCTGAGGCATAAACTCGGACTTTTGGCCTCTATTGGGAAGCATGGTTGAGTTGCGCGTGTCGTAAGCGATGGAGGGCATGACTTTGGATATCAGATTTGCCCCTTTATCCTGACGAATTACATAGGGCGCCTTATCGGTCACATTTTTAATATCCACGTTTTCGAGAGAATACGCTATCCCACCGATCCAATAATCATTCCAGAGTGTGCGGGATAAACCAACCTTACCGCCCAGAATTTCCTCTTCGTATTCATCTGAATAGTAGCTGATCTGGCGCCAGTAGAAGTCTGTGCTCAGCGTTAGCTTGCGACCGAAGAGCCAAGGTTCTACAAAGGAGAGGATATAATCTTGCCGCTCAGTACCCAAGGTGGCACGCAAGCGCATTTTTTGACCTCCACCCATGAAGTAGGGGGGCTTGAACAAATCAAAGTTACTCTGAGAAACTTCAGCATAACCAAAAAGGTTATCCACAGTGCTGAAGCCAGCGCCGATCATGAAGTTAGCCGTATCCTGCTCTTCAATATTCAAAATCAGGTTCTTTTGATCCGGAATATCTGTTGGCTCAGGCTGAGGATCTACTTTCGAGAAATACTGGAGACCCTCCAAACGCTTTTTGCTCAAGTTGACTCGAGTCATGTCGAACGTTTCACCCGGAGTAATAGCCAGCTCACGGCGGATTACTTTATCTTTGGTTTTGGTGTTACCCCTGATTTCGATCTTTTCAACATAGGATTTGCTGAATTCATCAATCCGATAGACAACATCCATCGTCGAATTCTCAACGTTGGGAATTTTTACCGCAACAATAGAGGCATCAATATATCCACGCGAACCGTAAAAATCCTGAATAGCGTCCACATCGGCAGATAGTCCCTTAGGTGAAAAGACTTCTCCGCTCAGCATGGTAGGGCGTTTGAGCTTCCCTTCCGTATAAACTCCCCTCAATATTTCATCCGAACTGAAGAGGGTGTTTCCCTCAAAGGAGACTTGACCCACCCGGTACATCTTCCCCTCGTCCAAGTCGAAGTGAACCACCATTCGCTTATCGCTGACAGTTTCAGATGTTACATCATTGATTTTGAAGTCCAGATAACCGGCGTTATGGTAGAGATCAATCAGTTTTTCACGGTCTTCAACCAACTGGTCATCCTTGAGAGTGCCGCTCCCGGTCACAAAGGAGAGGAACCAAAATCTCCGAGTTTTTACAGTCTTTCTGAGTTTTCTCTGTTTAAATACCTCAGCATTTTCAAAAACCACATCCTTGATCTTAATCTTGGGTGCTTCTACGATTTCAAAGACGACGCTTGCTCTGCCCGCTTTTTCATCTACGTTTGTCGTATATTCAACGGTGGTTTTTTGGCGGCCGTTGCGCTGATATTTCTTGAGAATATCCTGCTTGTCTTTGAAGAGCTTGTGCTCATCCAACGGTTGTCCGACCTTTGAAGAGAGCTTCTTGAGGAGTGTGCGCCGTGTATAGTGCTCGTTGCCGATAAACTGAATGTCCGTAATTGTCGGCTTGGCCTGTACATAAAAAGTGAGAGCCACATCGCCTACGCCCTGATCCTCTTCGCCTACGCGTATATTGTAAAAATAGCCTGTCGAGTAGAGGTTTTTGATGCTGTCATTAACCGCAGTTCGAAGGTAAGCATCCCCGGGTTTAATACGGATATTTGAAAGTATGTAGTCGTCATTGACCGACTGCGGTCCCACATGTGTAATGAGGATTTTTTGAACCGTGCCCGTGGGTTCCTGAGCGATTCCTGATTGACTGCTGCAAAGCAAAAGAGCGGCAATCACGGCACAAATTCTAATCCTATTTCTCATGGGTAAGTACTAAGGTACATCTTCTTGACGCACTCGGGCCAAGTTATCAAAACGAGTGTAATTTTTCAAGAAAATTAAATCCACTTCTCCCGTAGGACCATTGCGTTGCTTTGCGACGATCAGTTTGACTTCGACGGCGGTCTGCATGCTTTGGTTCTGAGGCTCCTCCTCTGCGTCACCCCTACGACCGTCGGCCGATTGGGCCGGTGGCCGATAAATCAAAAGAACCAAATCTGCATCCTGTTCAATTGCGCCGGATTCACGCAGGTCTGAGAGCTTGGGAACACGGTTTTTTTCCTTTTCCACATCGCGATTGAGCTGGCTAAGGACAATGATCGGTACGTCCAGTTCTTTGGCAAGACTCTTTATTCCGTTTGAAATATCGGCTATTTCCTGCTGGCGGTTGCTGTCTCCTCGAACCATGCTTGAATGAAGAAGCTGCAGGTAGTCTATGACAAATAGCTTAATCCCTTTCTCCATCATGCGCCGTGCCCGACTTCTAAGATTAAGGATGCTCAAGCCGGGAGTGTCATCGATGTAGATGGGCGCTGAGGCCAATCTGCCTGCCTCTCCTGTCATTTTTGTGAAATCCTGCACGCTCAGCGTACCGCTTCGGATGTTTTGCATACTGACACGGGCTCGCGAGCAGAGCATACGCATGACTAATGATTGTGCAGTCATTTCCAAACTGAAGACTCCCACAGGCTCTCCCAGTTCGATGGCGACGTGTTCAGCGATGTTCATTGCCAGTGAAGTTTTTCCCATAGATGGACGAGCCGCAATCACGATCATTTCCCCTCCATGAAGTCCGGAGGTCATTTTATCCAGACTGGGAAAACCGGTTCCCACTCCCGTCAGCTCGCCCTTACGGTTGAAAAAGTTTTGAACCATTTGAAACGCATTTTGCACGAGCTCTTTCATCTCAATCGAAGAGGTTTGAACCCACTCGCCGTTGATCCGGAGAATTTCTTTTTCAGCCTGATCCATGAGAGACTCCACGTCTGAGGGATTCGAAAAAACGTCTTCAGTAAGTGTCATGCAGGTTTGCACCAGGCTTCTTAGGAGATACTTATCCCGGACGATATTGAGATAGAAACCCATGTTCAGAGGGGAGGGAGGGGCGTCTTTTAATGATGAAATGTAGGCTACGCCGCCAGCAGAATCCAAAAGCGCCCTGTCACGGAGCCTTTGAATCAAGGTCAGTTCATCAATGCCTCCGCCCTCCTCGTTCATCTGGATCATTTGTGAAATCAGCGTTTGATGGCGAATATCGTAGAAAATATTTTCAAACTGATCTTTGCCTTTGAGCTTTGATGCGAATAAGGAGAGATTGTTTCTGGGGTCCAGCAAAATGCAACCCAGCACCCCCTGTTCTGCTTCGATAGAGAAGGGAACCTGCCGGCCAGGGAGAGACATATTGTTGATGGCAGAGCTTGCAGGTGGTTTCTGATTTTTTTTTCTTCGAGTGGTCGGAGTTGCCTTCTCAACACCGGCCATATCGGCAGGTAAAGCAGGAGCGATCATTAGATTATCAGCATCCGGGAAAATAGAGGGTTCATCCATAGGTACGCCTTCATCCGTATGAGAGAAATTATCTGGGGCAACTGGAGTTGCGTCTGAATCTACTATGTTTTTCTCTGTTTGGCTCTTGCTTTTCATATTGATTTTCTCTCGGACTGGATTGAATCAGGTCCGATTCACCATACACAAATTTGAGCGCCGACAACACCAAAAGTTATTCAGAAAAAGGCCTTAGTTATTCACAGATATTTAATTTCAGCTTGCAGCGGTATCTTGTTTTTTGTAGATTGACCCCGTCCGTTATTGGACAAATCTTCCGCAAATGGGGTCATAGCTCAGTTGGTAGAGCGTCTCGTTCGCAATGAGAAGGTCTGGGGTTCGATCCCCCATGGCTCCACCATTTGTATTGATTATTTTCCTTATCTCCTCTGTAAGAATTTTTAATAATAGGCCCGCATTCCTTCTTGACATTTTTATTCATTGTGGTAAATTCCGAGTGCCAGGTTTATTGGGCGATTAATTTTTGCCTCTGGATGGAATGATTTTGAGGATTGTTTTGATGTTCAGCTTTAACGTACTGATTTTGAACACGATATTCAATTCCGAAATGTGTCCTGATCGCTAGAATGCTGTGTGTTTTTATTTTTTGGAAAGAGGTCCTCTCGAAGTGACCATGGCTTTGCCTTGTCCAATTTTTCTGCATAGCCAGAGCCACTACTATTTCCTGAAGGGCAACGAATAGAGTCACTGCTACTTTACTATTTCGCATCGCGATCCGTATTTATCCGTGTCCATCCGTGGTTCAAAGAGGCCATTAAATAGCCGATGTTGTTTTCTAATAATCCTGACTTAATTTGCGCAAAAGAAACCCATCAGATTATTAGCTGTGCAATGGAGGTTCTAAATGGCCTTGGGCATGGATTATTGGAGAAACCTTATGAAAACGCACTTGCAGTTGAGTTGGGCCTAAAACGGATACCCTACAGGCAGCAGCCCAGGTTTGATGTCATTTATAAAACGGTTAAAGTGGGAGAATACATTCCTGATTTAATAGTTTTTGATAGTGTTGTTGTAGACACCAAGACGATTGATAAAATCACCGATATTGAAAAGGGGCAAATTCTGAACTATTTAAAGATCACCGGACTCAAGGTAGGGCTTATCTTGAATTTCCGTTATCCTAAACTTCAGTGGGAGCGGGTTGTTCTATAAAACAATCGAGAATTTATCGTAGTCGTAGTATTGAAAAAATGAACATCCGTGTTTATCCGTGTCCATCCGTGGTTCAATAAAAATGAAAGCGAATAACCATGACTAGAAAAGGAATCATCCTGGCGGGTGGGGCTGGGTCTCGGCTGCATCCGGTGACTCTGGGGGTCTCCAAGCAGCTCTTGCCGGTTTACGATAAACCGATGATCTACTATCCCATGTCCGTCCTGATGCTGGCGGGGATCCGGGATATC
>CAZSTC010000005.1:0-56440 GCA_964609795.1 uncultured Verrucomicrobiota bacterium | reverse complement strand
ATTCTACTGCTCGCGAGTAGACGGGGCAAGACTATTTGCTACCATTCTGAAATGATAGGACGGTAGGTGAGTGCGTATGAAGGGAGGGTCGCCCTAGTTTTGAGGTTTTGGGAGAGTATTCCAGCGGACGAGCTTGCCCCCCGAGAAGACGAGCTCTGCCTTCAGGAAACTTTCCGGATTGTACTCGGTATCCAAATGGCGGATGAGGTATTCGCCGTCACTTCGGGAGACGCTGCGATAATTCCAGTAGCGATACTCCTTCATATAGCGCCCATAATAAAGCCAGGTTTCAAGTTTGCCGCCCACGGTTTCCGAATAGGTAATATCATCGGGTTTACCCCAAGCGATATAAACGGCATCTTTAGGCATCCCTACCTTAATTTCGCCGGTATCGGCCAATTTTTGAAACTCCGGCGTCAGTTCCTGATATGCGGCCATTCTCTCTGAACGGCGCTTATCTACAGTGCTTGTGGCGCAAGCAGTTAGCATTGCGCCACAGCAGATCAAAACAGTTACTGCTTTGAAGTTCATGACAAGTGTAATGTCAGTTATTTAACAACTGCCCACTAATTCGCCTTTTCAACGGTGAACTTGTAGATTGTCACTTCGTTGTATTTTTCACCCGGCTTTAGAGTCGTAGAGGGGAAATGCGGCTGATTAGGGCTATCGGGATAGTGCTGAGTTTCCAGACAGAAACCGGCATATTGCTGATAGGCACCTTCTCTTCCGACAAAAGCTCCATTCAGGAAGTTGCCCGTGTAGAATTGAACCCCTGGCTGGGTGGTGTAGACTTCCATGACACGTCCGGATTTAGGTTCCAAGACTGTGGCAACCTGATGCATGTCGCAGCAGGAGCATTGCTTCAAGACGATATTGTGATCAATTCCCTTGGGATTGTTATTGAGTTTATCAAATCCGTGGCCAATCCGGTTGGGCTTTGTGAAATCAAAAGGAGTCCCTTTTACCGAGAGGATTTCGCCCGTGGGGATAAGACCCTCGTCAACCGGGGTGTAGAAGTCAGAATTAAGCGTGACGACGTGGTCCAGGATGGTACCTGTGCCGGCCAGGTTGAAGTAGACGTGATTGGTCAGGTTGACCACGGTAGTCTTATCCGTTTTGGCAAAGTATTCTATCTTAAGATTGTTTTCCTTATCCAGGATGTAAACGACTTTAATAATCATATTGCCGGGGTAGCCTTCTTCCATATCGGCACTGGTCGTGGTAAATTCCACACCTACAAAATCTTTTCTTTTGATTGTCTTAGCTTTCCATATTTTCTGGTTGAAGCCGACGAGCCCTCCATGAAGATGGTTTTCACCGTTGTTTGTGGCCAACGTGTATTCCTTATCTCCGATTGAAAACTTGCCTTTGGCGATACGGTTGGCGTAGCGGCCCACGATTGAGCCCTGATAATCTCCCTGATAGGGGGCGATTTTATCAGCACCCAAGGCGACATTGCCGATTTTTCCGTTACGGTCAGGCGCCGTGATTTGGACGATGGTAGCTCCCCAAGTGACGAGCTTGACTGTTACACCCTGACCATTACAGAGGGTGTATGCATCTATTTTATTACCCTGTGGGGTAGTATCAAAATATGATTTTTCTATTTTCATAGGTTTATCTTTGGCCATAGCGTCAGAGCCTCCCAGATGGAAAACTGCCGCGGCCAGCACGATCGAGGTTAGTATCTTTACACTTCGCATAAGTGGCTTGATTGTACGATGTCCGGACAGGAATGTCCACACCGAACATGAGAGAGTAAATACTTAGTGATCCCTTTTCAGAAGGTATTGGGCAAGGGCATTGAGTGCAACCGCCTTACCCTCGAAAATATCCAGACTGGAAAAGGCTTCCTGAGTGAGCTCCTCGGCCAGAGCTTTGGATTTTTCCAAACCGAGCAGAGCCGGATAGGTCGCTTTTTGCACCTGTACGTCTTTACCTGCGGTCTTACCCAGCTTTTCCGTACTTTGAGTAATATCTAAAATATCGTCAATAATTTGGAAAGCCAATCCGACCTTATAGCCAAATACGGTTAAGGCTTCCAGTTGCTCGGCAGTGGCATTGGCACTCATTGCACCCAGACGAGTGGAGAGGCAGAGCAGCGCGGAGGTCTTACGCTCATGAATATATTTCAGCTCTTCCAGACTGATCGTTTTACCTTCGCTTTCCAAATCTATGGCTTGCCCACCCACCATTTGAAGGCTGCCGGAGTGATATGCAAGCTCAGCAGTGACATCCTTGTGAGAATAACGCTCCACAGCATTCCAGCGTGAGGCGATGGCAAAGGCTTCCGTGAGAAGCCCGTCACCTGCCAGTATCGCGATTCCTTCGCCGAAAACCTTATGGCTGGTTGGCCTGCCTCGTCTGAAATCGTCATTGTCCATTGCCGGTAAATCGTCATGTATCAATGAATAGGTATGGATACACTCGACCGCACAGGCCAGGGGGAGCGCAGGCTCTGCATTTCCTCCACATGCATCAGCCGCAGCCAGAAGGATGGCCGGCCGTACCCGTTTGCCACCGGCAAATACGGAGTAACGCATAGCTTTATGTAAAACGACCGGTTTTTGATCTTCCGGAGGCAGAAAGAAATCCAAAGACCGGTTTACCTTTTCCGTAGAATCACCCAACCACTTAGCCAAATCAAATTTTTCGCTCATAACAGAACATTCCTCTCTGATTATGGGAGGCCCATTCTATTTTTCCAGCCTATTTTTCGAACCTGATCGGCGAGTGTTTCTTTTTCGTCTGTGGACAGTTTTGCAAGTTCCGTATATTATCCAGCCAGTGACGGGACCGGTCCTAACCCTATGAAGAACTACCCCCTGCTCCTATGCGGCCAATTTTTTGGTGCATTGGGAGACAATGCTCTTTTGGCTGTAATCCTGGGGCAGTTGACTTTTTTGAATCAAAATGGTGACATGAGTGGTGAAACACTGCGTTTTTATAATGCACTTTTCAGCACGATGCTCTTTGTCCCCTATGTGGTCTTCGCTCCTTGGGTGGGATATCTGAATGATCGCTTCCCGAAGACAACGCTCCTGCGAGTGGGAAATGGCTTCAAGATATTCGGGACCTTTCTTTGCCTGCTTTGTTTGAATCACCCGACCTTTTTGCAAGGAATCGGATATTTCATCGTTGGAACCGGTTCTTGTGTTTATTCACCGGCCAAGTACGGTATTTTACCCGAAATAGTACATCGGGATAAGCTGGTAAAGGCAAACGGGATGGTCGAAATGTTGACGATGGTTGCTATACTGACCGGGGTGATCGGGGGTTCGGTTCTCATAGATCATCTGCCAGTACCGGCCTGCTACTGGATTTTGATAGGGGGGTATTTAGTATCCCTGGGGGCGGCGTGTGCGATGAGCCGAACATCACAGACAATGGGTTTAAAAAGTTCTGAAAGCCTGAAAGCGTTTTTTTCACATGTGGGCTTTCTATTACGAAATGGGCGATTGAGGAATATTTTGATTGGGACGACTCTCTTTTGGTTTTTGGGCTCTGCGGTGAAGATGAATTTCCAGCCTTGGGGACTCCAGGTGCTGGGGCTTAAGGATAACACTCAAATCTCTTTATTGGGATTGTGGCTATCTATCGGGCTCATCGTTGGGAATGCGGTGTCGGGCTATTTCTATAAGACCGGGGACCTGAGGCATATTCGCCGTTATGGTTTTATTTTGGGCCTGGGTGTGTTATTGCTTGGGTTTATCAGTACCTATGGGTTGGTGGTGGCCGTATTGATCGTTACGGGAGCCATGGGTGGGCTCTATCTCATCCCTCAAAATGCGGCCTTTCAGGCTGAAACGCCGCCGGAAAAACTGGGGAAAACGGTTGCTGTTCAAAATTTTGTTGAAAACATCGCAATGTGTGTTTCGGGTGGATTTGTGGGGTTGATTGCCTATATCAATTGTCCGGTGCAGGGTGTATTTGTTGTGCTGGCTTTGATTATTGGATGTGTCATTCTGTCGTTAAGGTTTAATAATAAAAGTTCAAATTCAGGTAAAGAGAGTGTTGTTAATAAGGGAATTTAATTAATATATATGTATCGGTTTGTTCGATCTTTGTTTAGGTTGTTACTGCGTCTTCTCTATGGGTATAAGGTTTATGGCAAGGAGCATTTAAACGTAAAAGGTCCTGTTATTCTGGTTCCAAACCATGTTTCGTGGTTGGATTGGCTTTTTCTGCTGGTTGTTTTGGAAGAGGATTGGTTGTTTGTCACCTCGACCATAACGGCCCGCACCAGCTGGTTTCACAAGAAGGTGATGATCAACAAGCGGACGATCCCGATTGACCCCGGTTCACCTTATGCGGTTAAACATTTGGCAGAAGTGCTCTCCAAAAAAGGGCGTGTCGTCATTTTTGCGGAAGGGCGGCTTTCCTTGACAGGAGAGCTTATGAAAACGCTGCCGGGCGTCAGCTTTATTATTAAAAAAACAGGTGCTCAGATCGTTTTGGGTTATTTGCGTGGGGCTCGTTATCTCAAATGGGTTAAACACAAAGGTTACACTCAACTCTTCCCGAGAGTTTCACTGCATCTGGCGCTTCCTCTGAATCGTCAGGTATTCAAGCCGAATGTGGAAACTGCACCTGTCACAGCGCAGGAGACGGCTTCTCATGCGGAGCACAACCACGAACAAAGAGCCCAGGTGACCAGTTGGCTGCGTGACGAGATGCTGGAGCATCAGTTGAAAGTAAACCTGGAGTATGGCCCCCAGACACTGCCTGAGGCGGTCCGGTCGATGTACGGTCTTCTGAAAAAAAAGGTTATTTGGAGTGATTTTAAACACAATCATCTGACTTACAAGAGGTTGGTGTTGGGAGCTAAGCTCCTGGGCGACGTTTTAAAAAAACTTCTGGTAGCCTCGGAGCAGGGGAGGGTTGGCTTTTTAATGCCCGGAGTCAATGGCTCTGTAGTGACGTTGTTATCCCTTTGGAGTTTGGGGAAAGTGCCTACTCTTCTGAATTTCAGCGCTGGCATAAAAACCAATTGTGATTGCGTGAAATTAGCCAAGTTAAAGCAGATCATCACTTCGCGAAGTTTTGTGAAGCAAATTAATTTTGACGTAGAAAAGATGAAGGAAATCGGAGTAGAGCTTCTGTACTTGGAGGATATCGGATCGGAAATTCCGGTCTGGAAAAAGCTGCTTTATTCTATTCATTGCACTTGCCCTGTGCCCAGGCGGGCGACTCATGAGTCTACGGCGGTTATTTTATTTACCAGCGGCTCAGAGGGTACTCCCAAGGGGGTGGAGCTTTCTCACAGAAATTTGATCGCTAACTGTGAGCAGGTGGTTCCTTTCGTCAATATATCCGATTCGGAGAGAGTATTTAACGCGCTGCCTATTTTCC
Organism: uncultured Verrucomicrobiota bacterium; assembly: GCA_964609795.1. Taxonomy (GTDB): domain Bacteria; phylum Verrucomicrobiota; class Verrucomicrobiia; order Limisphaerales; family UBA1412; genus UBA1412. The sequence continues at coordinate 51,088 of CAZSTC010000005.1, read as the reverse complement.
ATGGTTTCGGTTTGATATTGGGTGTGGTTATTCCTCTGCTTCGCGGTGTTTATTGTTTAAACTATCCGTCGCCTTTGCATTTCCGGGTCATTCCTTCGCTTATTTATGATTCAGCCTGCACGGTTTTTGCTTCGACCAACACATTTTTCAACGGATACGCACACTATGCGCATGCATGTGATTTTGAAAGCCTCAAAATAGCCATCGCCGGAGCGGAGAAATTGCAACCCAGTACGGTTAAAACTTACATGGAAAAGTTTTCTACGTTAGTCGGTGAAGGTTACGGTGTGACAGAGTGCTCCCCGGTGATTTCTGTGAACACTACTTTTGACAATAACCCCGGTTCTGTGGGGAGACTTTTACCGGGAATGCATGCTCGTCTGGAACCAGTGCCCGGGATTACCGAGGGCGGCCGTTTATTGGTAAAAGGTCCCAATGTGATGACGGGATACCTGAATCAGGAGGTCAACGAGGCTTTTCAGGCTTTGGGAGGCTGGTATGACACCGGAGACATCGCAAAGATTGATGAACATGGCTTTATTACCCTATTCGGAAGAGTGAAGAGGTTTGCCAAAATCAGTGGTGAAATGATCAGTTTGACCTCGGTGGAAGATACCCTCAGAGAGAACTTGAAAGAGTTTGGTGAAAAGCTTGAATTGGCGGTTTGTGCTATTCATTGTCAGGAGCGCGGCGAGTCTCTGGTCGTTGTTACCAATGAGCCAAGATTGAAGGAAGATCGTGTCAGACAAGTCATCAGAGAGAGTGGTTTAAGCAATCTCTGTGCACCTCGTAATATTTTTCAAATGAATGAGTTGCCTCGATTGGGCTCAGGTAAGGTTGATTATATTAATCTGCGTGAGTTTTTGGAAAAAGCTCGTGCGAGCTAGTTAAACTGAAAACAGACTCCCTTTATAGGAATGCAGAAAGTGCCTTGATTTTACACCATTATCGGACCTCATTTTTAAATTGATGTTTACTTTGCGGGCTTTTTTTGAGATAGTCACTGACGTGCTTTATGAAAAAAATCCAACATAATAATGGGCTTTCAAGACGACAATTTTTGAAAGCATCGACGTTAGCAGCGACAGCTTTTACAATTGTTCCCGGCCATGTTTTGGGCCTCAACGGCGCCACTCCTTCAAGTGAGAGAGTACGTATTGCCGGTATCGGTATCGGTGGTCAGGGTGGTCATGATCTGGGCCAATTCAAAAATTTGCCCGTAGACGTGGTGGCTTTGTGCGATGTGGACTGGGATCGCGGAGCCGGCTCATTCAATTCCTTCCCAAAGGCTAAAAAATATAAAGATTACCGCAAGATGCTCGAAGAGATGGATAAAGAGATAGACGCGGTAATTGTGGCTACGCCCGATCATACCCATGCTCCGGCCAGCATCACTGCCATTCGCAGGGGCAAGCATGTTTATTGCGAGAAGCCCTTAACCCACACGATGTTCGAGGCCAAGTGGGTCGCTGAAGAGGCTCGCAAGCACGGAGTAGCTACGCAGATGGGAAACCAGGGGCAGGCTTCTGAGGATACTTATCGGTTGTGCGAGATGATCCAGGCCGGTGCTATCGGCAAGGTAAAAGAACTGCATGTTTGGACTGACCGTCCCTCCAATGGTTTGTTTGGCGAGTATTGGCCTCAGGGGGTAAATCGTCCGCAGGGAACTCCTCCGGTGCCTGAGAATCTGGATTGGAATCTTTGGCTTGGGACAGCACCTGAGCGTCCCTACAATCCTGCTTATCATCCGTTTATCTGGCGTGGTTGGTGGGATTTCGGAACCGGGGCCTTGGGAGATATCGGATGCCATTTCTTTGCGCCTATCTTTAGAGCCATTGGACTTACCGGCCACTACCCCAAGACGGTTCATGCGGTGTCCACTCGCGTCAATGAGGAGACTTTTCCTTTGGGCTCAATAGTGGAGTGGCAGTTTGATAGTTTCGGGAATAATCCTCCTCTCAAGATGGTTTGGTACGATGGCGGATTACGTCCATTCCGCCCTGACATTGTTCCGGAGGGAGCCTCTATGTCTGAAAACGGCCGTTTGCTTGTGGGTGAAGAAGGCCTCATCCTGGATTCTACTCTTTACGATGAAAACCGCCGGAAAGTGGTGGGAGAAATTCCCAAAACCCTGGAGCGTTCTCCGGGGCATTATGCCGAGTTCGTTCAAGCCTGTAAGGATCCCAAAAAACCGGCACGCATGAACTTTGACCAGGCCGGTCCTCTGGCACAGGTGGTGTTGATGGGCAATGTGGCACTGCGTGTCGGATTACGTGAGGAACTGACCCGCATTCGTCTGCATTGGGATCAGGAGCAATTCAAGTTCACCAATTCAGAAGAGGCGAATCACTACGTACACAAGAATTACCGCGAAGGCTGGGCTCTCTAGAGTCGGCTGACTCAGCCGATTCTCACGGCTGAAATTTTAACGAGCAAGGGGCTTTATTTGTTTTTCAAGTAAGGCCCTTTTTCATTCCAAAAAACTTCCACTTGGGATAGATACCACGTTTTGCCTTTATCGTTATTACCCTGAAAGAAGAGAAAGGTCCGTCCATCCGGAGCTTTAAAGATATGAGGGTGGCCGGATTCACTTTGGTTCCATTGTCCCGGCGCGCCGTTTTTGAGGAAAGGTTCTTCAGAGAGTCTTTTCCATTGGACACCGTCGTCGCTTACGGCGATTCCGACTTGTTGAGGCCAGTTGTTGTAAGCCCCGGCATAGAACATGTAGAGTTTTCCATTCCGCTCAATTATTGAGGCGCCTTCAATACATTGCCCTTCCCAGGGGAGTTCCGGTGCCAGAATTGCTTTTTCAGTGGAGAGGTTTGTCCAGCGACCACGATCAAAATTAACCGGTTTTCCTTCTGGTGACTCTGCCACAGCTACCCCCAAGAGTTGGTTTTTGAAGTCCATATCTCGAGTGGCATAGTAAAGGAAGTACTTGTTTTTAAAAAAGAAGAGCTCGGCATCAATGGCTCTTCCGCAGCTCCAGATGCCTTCGGCTGGTCGAAAAATGGGATTCGTAGGATTCTTTTCAAACTTTAAACCGTCGCTACTTCGGGCATGGCAGATCGCATCTTTTTTCCCGTTCCCATAAGTTTGATAGAATAAGTGTACTTCACCATCAATTACCCCGGCACATGGAGCGCAAAGGCCCTTGGCGTCGCATTCCTGAGAGGGGATGATTTCGCCAACGGGTTCCCAATTGATGAGATTATCGCTCCGGGCGATACCGATTCCCCAACCCTTGACGGGATTAACCGCTTCATCTTTGAAGGGTGGAATGGAGTAATACATGAGGTAATGCTCTTTGAAAAAGATGACATGAGGGTCTTTGGAAAAAGGGACTTCTCTGCGCCGCGTATCCCCAAACATCATTCGGGCAGTGGAAGAGTTGGTTGAGGGAGATTCAGCCGGGCTGCTCCAGGGGAGGAAAAGAAATGGCAGGCCCACGAAAAGAAATACATACAATTTATTTTTTAGCATATTTTAAGAATTTCAAATTTGCCCATCCGGCTCTTAAGAGATTGTGGACAAGGACGTTTCTTAAAGCAAGGAGAAAAGGAGAATGATGGCCATCACAAAAAAGAGAATAACGAAACTTTTGTTTATTACCGGTGTTACCCCCGCGGGGCTATTTTTTAAGAAGAACGATATGAGTACGAAAAGTATTTTAGTCAGCGCGGTCGCTATTTGCGTTTGTGTGGTGGGAGCAAGCGGTTATTATGTTTTGAAGGCCGACCGGAATGCAGCAGAAGAGGTCAACAAACGCACCGCACTTTGGGATGATGAGCGCGCACAATTGGAGGCGGAAATCAGCCGCGCCAGATCCGGTGTAACCCAAACAGCGGCTCCAAGCCACGAAATCACTTCCGGTCTGGACCCGATTGTGCTTGTGGAGCGACTTCGTAATCTGGGTGAAGATAATCGCAAGAGGATACGAGAAGCTCTTTTCTGTTTCCAGGGGATGGTGGAAGCGGGTGCTGAATCCGTCGAACCTATTAAGGGTTATTTTTTGAGTGGCGACAACGTGCAGCTTTCAGGCATGGGCCGCGGAGAAGGTAATCCTTTCGAAGGGCGGATGGGAATGCAGGGAGGACCTATGTCCGGTGAAATGAGAAATCGAGGAATGGGTATGGGTCGCGGCGGCGGTATGATTCCCGCCAGTACGCGGCAAGGGCTGATAGAGGTGCTCGGAGATATTGGCGGAGACGAGGCGATTGGTCTTTTAGGACAGTTGGTTCCCACTGCTTTAGATGCGTCTGAGTTGGTCTATATGTCCAGAGTTTTGCAAGGCATTGACGAAAGCGCTTTTCGTAACGTGACCATTACGACTGCGCGCAACCTATTGGCATCCAGCGAAATTAATAATGCTGACAAACGCCAGCTATTTGATTTGCTGGCCCAACTGGGAGATACTGAGTATGCGGCAGCCATGCAAAACAATCTCATAGTGGATGGCAGATTGGACGGAACGACCTTGGATTTCCTGGTTCGATCTCTGGGTGAAGGTGCAATGCCGGCAATCTACAGTAGCTTCATGGATTCCAATATTGCCCAACAGGATCAGGCTCGTCTGATGGCGTCAGCAATGAACTTTGTTGGCTCAAACACTCAGGCTAATGAGATGTTTAACACGGCGTTGAATGCCGTTGGTGACAATCAAGGGTTAAAAGGAATGATGTTGATGGGCCTTTCGGGCGCTGGCCCAGGAGGGGAAGGCATGACACCTGACGTCGCTCAGAACCGACTGAACTACCTGAATACGCTGGATCCCCAATTTGCAAACGACCAAAATATGCTTGGTCTCTTGCAGACCGCAAGAGCTCAGTTGGAGTACCGTGCCAATCCGGGGGCCTATCCAGAGCCGCCGCAAATAGATTTTCGTTCGATGATGGGTGGTCGGGGCATGAGAGGTGGAGGCCCCGGGAGGTAACTCGTTTTTTTCAGGATTTTTTTGCAAGTTGCAGGCAAATGCCGGAGTTGGTGTTTGCCTGCATTCTGTTATTAGGGGTGTTTGCTAGAGAACAAATTATTAACCGTATACTGTGCTCAGAAAAAGATGAGACTCTACCCTTGAACTTATTCTCTTTTTTCTTCATACTCTCTCTGTTATTGAACGGTTTGAATTGAAAAAGATTCTCCCCCGTAGTTGACGGAAGAACAATATGATTTTTTCATGACGTCGAAAGTAAATTTTTATCACAGCCTGACCTTTCGTTTGTGTCTCTACGTGTTTCTCTGCACATCTCTGATCGTTTCGGGGATCATGTGGTATTTGCATGTCAGGGTTCAAAAGGTAATGCAAGAGGCCGTATCCCAGGTGGTGGAAAGGCTCAATGAAGAGACCGGTAGTCGAATTACGGCGCTGCTATCCGGCATTGAGAATGCCACGGAAAGTCTTAAACGCAACGTGGAACACGGCTACACCAGTCCGGAGGAAATTCAGTGGTGTATCAAAAATCTTTTGAGTATGAGCCCGGAGCTTTTCTACGGTTCAGCTGTCGCCTTTAAGCCCGGAAGCTACTTTGGGACAAACATGGCCTTTTACTCCTACTGGAAGGATGGGCAACTGGTTGAGACGAATTTGAACGCTCCCAGTTATAACTATCCTTCCTGGGATTGGTTCAGCATCCCCGAGAAAGAGCTCCGCCCCAACTGGTCGGAACCCTATTTTGATCAAGGTGGAGGCAACGCTTCCATGTGTACCTATAGCGTGCCGTTTTTTAAAACCGAACAGGATGGAACGCGAACCTTCATGGGGGTTGTGACAGCGGATATGGGACTTCGGGCTGTACAGAAGATTATCAACAGGGTCAGAGTCTATGATACCGGCTCTGCCGTGCTAGTTTCTGCCGGAGGGGAAATATTGGTTCTTCCGTCCTCAGACGGGGAAGAAAGCCGGTTTATGCCGGATTCCGCAAAATTGGCGGCCATCATCAAAGAGCAAAAAGATAATTCCGGGCGCATCGACGAATTCGTTCCCAGTTCAGGAGAGAAAATTTGGCTTTATCTGTCCAAGATTCAGAAAAGCGGTTGGTCTATTCTTTTCGTTGTGACGGAGGCTGAGGTCCTGGACGACTTGGACGATGTGAGAGATATCGCCATTCACTCGGCCATTCTGGGGCTCATCAGTTTGCTTTTGACCGTTCTCTGGATTTCAAAGAGGTTTACACACCCTATTGCAGGCCTGGCAAAAGAGACGGGGGAAATTGCCAAGGGGAATCTGGACATTGCCATTAAACGTCATGGAAAGCGAGATGAGATCGACTTTCTTTCCAGCTCAATCGACAACATGAGGATGAGTTTGAAGGACTATATTGCCAGCTTGGGCAAATCTTTAGTCCAACAGGAAAGAATTACAAGTGAGCTGAAAATTGCGACACATATCCAGATGAGTTTTCTGACCCGAAACTTTAATATTCCAGGGGTCGATAACGTAAAAATCCATGCTCTTCTGGAGCCGGCAAAAGAAGTGGGTGGGGATTTGTATACCCTTTTCCGAATGGATGATAAGCGACTTTTCTTTGCTGTGGGGGATGTTTCCGGCAAGGGGGTGCCCGCGGCTCTTTTTATGGCTGTAACTCTTACCCTCATGAAAGGGATGCAGCATCAGAAGGTTTCTCCTGCAGGGATTCTCAAACAGGTAGGCCACGAGCTGGCTTTGCAGAATGAGCACACGATGTTTGTGACCGTTTTCTGCGGCATATTGGATACGGAAACCGGCATGCTGGAGTATTCCAATGCAGGCCACCTTCCTCCGATACTCCTGGGTGAGGGGCGAGCTCCCATCTTCATGGATTTACCTAAAGGAATTGTACTTGGGATTGCTAATTATCCTGTTTATGAAGACAAATGTATTCAACTGAACCCGGGTGAAACTCTTGTTGTTTACACTGATGGAGTGAATGAAGCGATGAATTCTGAGCTGCAGCTTTTTGGCGAAGATCGCCTTCTTACATTTTTGGCGGACAAGGCGTCTCTGCCGGTTTCTTCGATAACGGCCTCTCTTTGTGTTGCCGTGCATCAATACGCACAAGACGAACCCCAGTCCGACGATATAACCGTGATGGCGCTTCGCTATGAAGCTTTTTCCCCGGACAATTCTTAAGCCTCGCAGCTTTCATTTTGGAAGATTTTTAATGCGTCAGGAGAGGGAAGAAGAGTGAGTGGCGGATATTCGGGGATGTGGCGTTCCTGAAAGGCTGATAAGCCTTGCCAAAAAGTGTCTGTTTTGCCAATATCTGACCCGATAATTTTTATTTAATTATGAAAAGTTTAACTAAGAAAATAAGTGCTGCAGCGTTGCTGGCGGCATGGGTGAGCGTGTCACCCTTGGCGTCCGTGGCCGAAGAAACGAAATCTCAACCCGTCATTACCCAGCCGGTGGAAAGCAAGGCTGAGCACGATGAGCGGATGGCCTGGTGGAGAGAAGCCAAGTTCGGAATGTTTATTCATTGGGGTGTCTATGCGGCTCTGGCAGGTTCCCATAATGGTAAGCAGACTGGGGGAGCCGGCGAGTGGATTTTGAACGACATGGAGATTCCCGTTGCCGATTACAAGGCCTACTCTGAGAAGTTTAATCCGGTAAACTACACGCCCGAGCAATGGGTGATTATGGCTAAGAAGGCCGGGATGAAGTACATCGTGATTACGTCCAAACACCACGATGGCTTTGCTCTTTTTGATACCAAGGCCAGCAACTGGGACGTGGTGGATGGTACTCCGTATGGTAAAGATTTAATCGCTCCATTGGCCGAAGCCTGCCATAAACATGGCATGAAGTTCGGGTTTTACTATTCCCAAGCGCAGGACTGGACACACCCGGGCGGGGGTGCCTACAAGAATAAGTGGGACGATGCCCAGAAGGGGGATTTTGCCAAGTACATAAATGAAATAGCGATCCCGCAAACCAGGGAAATTCTCAGCAATTACGGCAAGATTGACATTATCTGGTGGGATACTCCTGCTAACATGACGCCGGAGCTGGCGGAACCTCTCTTCAAGCTGGCCCATGAACTCCAGCCCGGGATCATAATGAACGACCGCCTGGGCGGTGGTTTCCATGGTGACTCTGCGACGCCAGAACAACATATCCCTGCCACGGGGTATGCGGATGGTCGTGATTGGGAGGTGTGCATGACGCTGAACAATACCTGGGGGTACTCAGAGCATGATCAAAACTGGAAATCTCCCGAAAAAGTCATTAAAAACCTGGTAGACATTGCTTCCAAAGGGGGAAATTACCTCATCAACATGGGCCCCAAGGCCGATGGCAGTATTCCCGAAGCGACTGTGGAATGTTTCGGGGAAGTTGGTAATTGGATGCATATTAATGGAGAGAGTATTTACAATACTACAGCAAGTCCTTTCAAAAAGCTGTCCTGGGGTCGCTGCACGAAGCGCTTAGAGCCCGATGGCGTGCGCCTGTACCTGCATGTATTTAATTGGCCAGAAGATGGAACTCTTTTATTGCCCGGGCTTCGCAATGATGTTCTCAGCGCAAATTTGCTATGGGAGCCCGTTCCGGTCGGTACCCAAATAGATGATTCCGGGGTATGGGTCAAAGTGCCCGGCAGAACTCCCGGAAACCTTGAAAGACCGGAGGTTATTTCACTGAAGTTAAAAGGGTTTTTGAATGTAGAGTCCATCCCCTTGACCTTTGATGGAAGTAAAGATTTCGAGCTTGCCGTGAGCGAAGCCGAACTCATCGGAAAAGTCATTGTTGAGCAAAAAGATGGCAAGGACAATATCGGTTACTGGACGGATTCCAAAGATTCTTTCTCATGGAGTTTTAAACTGAAAAACGCGGGCAAGTTTGAGCTTTTTAGCCCTCTTGCCGGCCAAGGTGATACGGTGATAGAAGTGGTGGTGGGCGACAGGGTCAGCCCTGTTACGATCAAAAGCACAGGCAGCTATGAGAAGTTCAGCGAACCGGTTTCTCTGGGGGTGTTCGAATTTGAGGCCGGTCAGACGATTCAGCTTCTGGTACGTAGCGCGGATGCAACGTGGTCTCCCGTAAATATTCGGGATATTAAGGCGAAAAAATTAGAATAGAGAATCTGCTTTCCGGTCAGCGCTTTCTATGTGTGAGGTGCTGGCCGGAGAGATAGTTACCTAATTGAATTGAGATGTCGCTGGAAGATAAGCTTTATCCGCTTTTAAAAGCATACGATTCCGTTCCAGATGGGATGAAGACCTTTCTGGGGGCGGTTTATCGTATTCTTCCTGAGAAGTGGAAGTGGGGTAAAGGTTACTCTCAATTCAAGCGTCTTATCCGCGAATCCCTGGATTGGGATGAGGAGGATATTCGCGAATACCAGCTAAAGCAGATACGCTCTACCTTAATGAGGGCACAGAGCTCGTGTACCTGGTATCGAAAGGCCTTTTCCCAAGCAAAGTTCCATCCCGAAAAGGTATTTGATCCGGAAGATATAGCCTCCGCGCCCTTACTTGAAAAGAGGGATATTCAGGAACATCTGGAGGAATTTGTTTCCTTGGAACACCCTGCCTCCAGGCGGCTTTATATTACGACGGGCGGTTCTACCGGAGTTCCGGTTGGTTTTTACCTCGAAAAAGGAGTCAGCCGCCCGAAGGAACAGGCTTTTTTGGAGGCTATGTGGCAGCGGGCCGGATGGCAAATCGGAGCTCGGTTGGTGTTGATCCGTGGGCATGTGACAACGCAATCCTCATCAGGGCGTATTTACTCTTATGATGCGACCCGGAACTGGCTTCTGATGTCTTCAGCTCACTTGACGGTTGAGAGAATGCCGGAATATTTGGAGAGAATTGAGGCGTTTAAGCCCGATTTTCTTCATGTATACCCTTCGGCAGCCTTGCAGATAGCAGAGTATTTGGACCAGAGCCGCCAATCCTGGCGAGTCCCGTTGAAAGCGCTTCTGTGCGGTTCGGAACGTTTGAACCTTCCTCAGAAGAGGATGCTCGAAAAGGTTTTTGGATGTCGGGTTTATCGTTGGTATGGCCATTCTGAGCGAGCCGTATTGGCTGGAGAAGGGGGCAGTACGTCGCTTTTCTATTTTTGGCCGACTTACGGCTACACGGAGTTGGGGCCTGCCGATGAGGAGGGGTACCAAGAGGTGATCGCTACGTCCTTTCACAACCATGCTATGCCTCTTATCCGGTATCGCACCGGAGACTATGTGAAAGCGGCTACGGCGGATTATCCGCATGAGCTGCCCTGGTTGGCTGCGACGGAAATAGCCGGAAGGGAGCAGGAATTTTTGATCAGCGCGACGGGAAGAAGGATTTCTCTAACGATGTTCAACATGCATGATGATGTTTTTGACCATCTCTATGCGGTGCAGTTTTATCAAAAAGAGCCCGGAATTGCTGAGTTCCGCTATAAGCCCACCCCTCAGTTCGGAGCATCTCAGCTTGAGTTTATTCGTGCAGGGGTAAGGAAGAAGCTTGGTGATGACTTTGAAGTGAGCTTCAGAGCCGTAGATGAAACGGAACGGACTGCTCGGGGAAAACATCGTTGGCTCGTGAGCGAATTGCCTTCTCCCAATATCAGTGAGGGAGTAAAGAGTGGTGAAAAATAATTCCCAAATTGCATTTGAAGCTTGCGAAGAACCGGTTTTCCCGTTTGGATAAGAGCGGCGGGATTCTCTTGCCTGGCAAAATAACATTTTAACTGGATAAATTGTGAAGAAAAAAGCTTATGCTCAAGCCGGAGTGGATATAGACCTCGGCAATGCGGTAAAATCCAAACTCCCCAAGTTATTAGCTTCGACTCATCGTCCCGAAGTTCTCGGGAAGGTAGGTGGTTTTGGGGGACTATTTGCTCTCAAGGCAAGCCAATATAAACAGCCTGTTTTGGTTTCCAGCGTGGATGGAGTTGGCACCAAGTTGAAGATTGCTTTTGCAATGAATAAACACAATACCGTCGGTGCGGATTTAGTGAATCATTGTGTGGGAGATATTTCAGTCATGGGAGCCGAACCGCTCTTTTTCCTGGATTACATTGGGACCGGCAAGCTGGATGCGAAGGTGTTTCCTCAATTGATCAGTGGCTTTGCCAAAGCTTGCAAGGAGAACCATTGTGCTCTCATTGGTGGAGAGACCGCTCAGATGCCCGATTTTTATGCTCCGGGTGAATATGATGTGTCCGGAACAATCGTCGGCGTGGTTGAGAAATCCGATTTGCTTGATGGGAAGGGGATTAAAAAGGGAGATCGGTTAATTGGAATCGCGTCCAGCGGCCTCCATACAAACGGATATTCATTGGCCCGCAAAATCTTCCTGGAAAAGATGGGGTTGGAGTTGGATTCCAAACCGGCCGGCCTCAAAACTACGCTTGGAGCGGAGTTGCTTAAGGTTCACATAAGCTATGGGAATGTGATTCAGATGCTTTTGAAGAAGTACAATAAGCCTAAAGCACCCCGCGTATTGAAGGGTTTTGCTCACATTACGGGTGGGGGATTCATCGATAATATACCGCGGGTGTTGCCCCGTAACTGCGATGCCGTGATTGAGAAGGGTACGTGGCCCGTGTTGCCCATTTTTAAGCTGATTCAGGAGTCCGGTTCCATAGATGAATCGGAGATATATCAGGTTTTCAATATGGGAGTTGGCATGGTTGCCCTTGTTTCGGGGCAGCAGGCTGATGCTGTTTTAGATGATATCAAGAAGATGAAACACAAAGCCTGGCATATTGGAGAGGTGATATCCGGGTCCGGGGTAACCAAAATGGTGTGAAAACCGGCCTCCTTCAGAGGTTTCCTTAATTAAGTTTTGAAGAAACTTGACTTGTATCTAAATAAGCGGTTAAACTACGTCTGCTTTTTATAGGCTCTGGTGCATGTTATCACAACTTAAAAGCCTTTTTACAAACGATATTGGCATAGACTTGGGGACAGCGAACTCCCTTGTTTATGTTAGGGATAGGGGCATCGTATTGCGAGAGCCTTCAGTGGTGGCTGTTCACAAGGAAACGGGTGAGGTAGTTGCTATTGGCTCAGCGGCCAAGGCAATGCTTGGAAAAACTCCTGAAGGCATACGGGCGATCCGTCCAATGAAGGATGGTGTGATAGCGGATTTTGAGGTTACCGAGGCTATGCTTCGGTGTTTTATCCAGAAAGTACACCATCGAAAACTTATCTCAGCTCGAGTGTTGGTTGCAGTTCCCTCTGGAATTACAGAAGTGGAACGAAGGGCTGTTAAAGATTCGGCACTTCATGCTGGTGCCCGGGAAGTTCAAACGATAGACCAGCCTTTGGCTTCGGCCATTGGAGTGGGAATGCCGGTGGAGGAACCTGCGGCCAACATGATCGTGGATATCGGTGGGGGTACTTGTGAAATAGCTATCATTTCTCTGAAGGGAATGGTTTCCAGTCGCAGCTTGAGAGTGGGAGGCGATGAGTTTAATGAAGCTATCATCGCCCACATGAAGAGGGCTTATAATTTGTTAATTGGCGAACGCATGGCCGAAGAGATTAAGATACGCATCGGGTCGGCCTATCCGCTGGACCAGGAGTTGACTATGGAGGTCAAGGGTCTGGACTTGGGGAAAGGGCTCCCGAAAACGACCAACATTCGTTCAGAAGAAATACGAGAAGCTTTACAAGAGCCGCTTTCCAGCATTTTGGAGTCGGTCAGGATTACATTGGAGCGTTGCCCACCTCAGTTGGCTGCAGACCTCGTTGATAGAGGAATCATGATGGCCGGAGGCGGAGCCCTGCTGAGAAATATCAATAAGCTCATTTCTGATGAGACCGGCTTGCCGGTACATATAGCCGATGACCCTTTAAGTGCGGTTGCGGAAGGGACAGGAAGGGCTTTGCAGAATTTTCATCTCTTCTGAAGAACAAGGATGGTTCGAATGCGTCGGCATTCCCCGAGGAGGGGTGCTGCAGTCGTTTCTTTTGCCCAAGGCGTTGCGTTTGCGTATGCAGTAACGTAACGGTGAATGTTTAGAAAAAGCCGAACGGCAGTATTTGGGATACTCATATTAGCGGTGTTGTTGCTCCTTTGTATTCAGCGATGGACTTCGGGAGCCAAAAACATCGGCACTGTCCTTTTGTATCCGTTCAGTATGACGGCCAGCCTAGTGGGAGATCTGGGAAGCGCGGTCAAAAATCGTTTTGTTTTCCAAAGCCAGCTTGTTCTGGAAAATCAACTCCTGAAAGCCCAGTCTTCAACGAATCAGCTCGAGCTATTAAGGCTCAAAGAATTGGAGAATGAAAATGCGCGTTTGCGTCAGGCGCTGAATTTCCAGCAGAGTACTCCATGGAAGCTCAAACTGGCCCGAGTCATCGCTCGTGAGCCCTCCAACTGGTGGAGAATGATTATGATAGACGCCGGGAGTTCTTCAGGTATCCAACCCAACCAGCCTGTATTAGCTACTCTGGGCGAGGCTGTCCTGATAGGCAGGGTTCTGGAGGTGGGTAAATGGAAATCCAAAGTTGTCTTGATGGGAGACCCCAATTGCCTAGTAAGTGCTGTTGTAGGTGAGACACGCAGTTCCGGTGTAATACAGCCGATGGAAGCATCCTCCCTGGACCCGACATCCGTACGGCTTTCCTATTTATCCGGAGGCCAGCAACCGCTGCTTCCGGGCTATCGAGTTTACACCAGCGGTATGGGGAGTATGTTCCCGCCAGGACTCTACATCGGGACAATCGAAGAGAGCGTTGAAGGAGAATATGGTTTACAAAAAGAGGCGCGGGTCAGGCTTGCTGTAGATGCCAATCTTCTGGAAGAGGTGTGGATACTTATACAATGATGAGGCACAAAAATATTCTTATCCTGCTGCTGAGCTGTGTGCTGGTCATCTGGTTTCAGACCTGGTTTCAATGGCCCCACCGGCTTCTGGGAGTGAGGTTGGATATTCTTCCTTCTTTGGTGTTGTACTGTGCGTTATTTCGAAGCTGGAGAGAGATGTTTCTGGTTTGCGTGGCAGGGGGGTATTTATATGATTCTTTCTCTCTCAATCCATTGGGAGTGACGACATTATCGCTTTTATTGATTTCTTATGTGGTTTATCGATATCGGAAAGTTATTTTGTACAAGGCGGTCTGGGTACAGACGTTCTTAGGATTTCTCACAGGGGTTTCGGTTCCGCTTTTAACTTTGCTGCAATTGACCGGTCTGGAGGTCGCACCCATGATGGGATGGTCTTTGTTGTGGGTTTTTTCGGTTTTAGGAATGTTCACAGCCTTGGCGTCTCCCCTGATGGTGTGGGGTATGGAATACCTGATGCAGAAATATGCGGAACCAGGTAAAGGGTTTTTCCTTAAGGAAGAAGGTAAAATCCTCAGAAGGGAGAGTTAGAGCCAAGTCTTATGCTGGTTTTAGATCAACTCAGTCGCGGGGACAAACAGATTCGTAATTTTTCAATTATGATTCTGTCGGGGCTTCTTCTGTTGGTGGCTGTTTTGTGGCATCTGCAGATATTCAGTTCCGGCAAGTATGTTCAGCGATTGGAAAGTCAGGCATATCGGACGGTTCGCGAGCCGGCGGTGAGAGGGAGTATTTTCGATAAAAACGGGACGGTTATGGCGTCCAGTCGCCCGGCTTACAGCATCAGCTTATATGTGAAAGATTTATCCAAGGCCGGACTTTTTAACGAAGAATACAGGCGTCTAAAGAAAATGCCCGAGTACAGCAACCTGACCATCATGGAGCGTTCTCGCGTGGCCCGGTTTAATGTGGCGAGTAATACCATTGCTGAGTTGAGCCGAATTGTGGGCGTGAATCTTATTATAGATGAGGAGCGCTTTAACAGGCATTACCTGCAAACTCGAGCTTTACCGTTACACGTGATGAGAGATGTTTCTTCGGAAGTCCTGGCGCGTTTCATGGAGAGTCCCGTTCGTCCGGTGGGCTTGGGTATCGAGACGGAAGCGTTTCGCCAGTATCCACTCAACAGTGTGGGTGGCCATTTGTTGGGTTTCCTTGTGCGCCGTCAAATTGAGGAAGAAGATATCCCTTACAGTTACCAGATGCCGGATTATGTTGGGAGAGTGGGTGTTGAAGGCGTATTTGATAAAGAGTTGCGAGGGTTGCCGGGTGCAAAAAGCGTACTAGTGGATAACACCGGCTATAGACAGGAAGAGAATCGACTCATTATCCCTGTAGCAGGGCAAAATGTGTATTTAACGATTGATGCACAGGTTCAAAAGGTAGCCGAGCAGGCATTGAGTGAGGCCAAAGCGGATGTAAAGGGCGCAGTGGTCGTGCTGGATGTTACTAATGGAGATATTTTGGCTTTGGCTTCAGCACCCTCTTATGATCCGAATTTTTTTATTCCACAGATTACGCCTGCAAACTGGGCCGTCTATAATGATGAAAATACCATGCCCACCCTGTGCCGGGCTACTTACGGGGCTTATGCACCGGGATCCATTTTTAAAATCGTAGTGGGATTGGCAGCTTTGGAATCAGGGCTTGATCCTGAAAAAACTATATACTGTGAAGGCTCCTATCAACTGGGGCGCCGCAGAATTGATGATACGGCGCCTGCGGGAGATTATAATTTTCGCCGGGCATTTCTTCGCTCCAGCAATGCTTATTTTATTTCAGTGGGGCTGGATAGTGGTCTGAACAGTTTGATGGAGATGGGAAAGATGTTTTTCCTGGGTGAAAAAACCGGAATACCAACGATGCAGGAAGTCAGCGGTTTTTATCCCAATTCAGGTTTTCTGGAAACTCAGAGAAAAAGAGGGATACCCTGGACATCGGGCAACACGGCTAATCTTTGCCTTGGACAGGGTGATATTACGGTGACCCCGCTTCAAATGGCCGTGATGACTGCGGCGATAGCCAACGGCGGTACCATTTATTGGCCGCGTTTGGTCATGCGTCTGGAATCGTGGGATCCTCTTAACAAATTGCCCGGGGTAGTTTATCCTTCCGGAAAGGTTCGGGGAAATCTGCAGGTCTCCGCTCGTAACTTAAAACTCATTCAGGATGCGATGTTGGCGGATGTGGAGGACCGTGAAGGGACCGGAAGCAGAGCCCGAATCAACGAAATGCGCGTTTGTGGTAAAACCGGCACGGCAGAAGTCAAGCAGGGCAATCGCCTGGTGAGGAAGGATACCTGGTTTGTAGCCTATGCGCCCTATGAATCGCCCCGCTATGCAATTTCTGTCCTGGTGGAATCGGGCGCTTCAGGAGGGCTGACTTGTGCACCGATCGCCCGGAAAATATTTCAGGAACTGGCATTGATCGAAAGCAACCAAAGAAAGGCTCAGTCTTGAGTGGAATAAATACAGAACTGACTCCTCACCCGTCGAAAATTGAGACCATCGAACGCCCTCTAACCGCGTCTGTTCGCTCAGAATTTCGCTTCGACTGGCTTTTGTTGGCAGCGACAATTTGTCTGATGATCATCGGAATCTTGTCTATCGTCAGTGCTCGAGTCGGGGCCGAAACGGATGTGAGCTGGTACCGCTCCTACGGTTTCCGGCAGGGAATCTGGTACTTGCTGGGCTCAGCCATGGCGGCGGGAATTTGTATTGTGGATTACAAAATATTCTGCCGGTTTTCTCTCCTTGCTTATTGGTTGGCAATTGCAATGCTGGTTTTGGTCATGATTCCGCATATTGGGAGTTTGAGATTTGGCGCTCGCCGCTGGTTTGACCTGGGACTCTTTCAATTTCAACCTTCTGAGTTCGCAAAGCTGGCTTTTATTTTTGCCATGGCCCATTTTTTAGAACGTCCCAAGGATGAACTGAGAATGTATAATGTTTTCCTCAAGACCCTTGGAATGATGGCCCTGCCTTTCCTATTGGTTCTGGTAGAGCCGGATTTGGGTTCCTCGTTGGCGTTTGTTTCAACTGGGCTGTTGATGATGTTTATGGCCGGGGTTCCCCTTCGCTATATGAAGCGTGTCGCTGGGGCTGGTTTTTTGCTGGTTACGCTCCTATTCGTGGATGTAGTCTTTGCACCGGATGGCTGGCGTCTGCCTCTGGAAGATTATCAGAGACGACGCCTATTGGTTTATTTCAACCAAAGTTATGTGAGCCAGGATACTCCCCCTGAAGAACGGAAAAGATTGGAACAGATGCAACGTACCGACTCCTATAACATTGATCAGGCACTGATTTCGGTGGGCAGCGGAGGATTAAAGGGTAAGGGGTGGATGCAAGGAACACAAACGTCACTGGGTTTTTTGCCCAGACCCGTGGCGCATAATGATTTTATCTTTTCTGTAATTGCCGAAGAGGGCGGCTTCCTGGGAAGTACGCTCGTTGTCGGCCTTTATGGAGTGATATTTTTTGCGGGAATCCGCACTGCCAGCCAGGCGCGAGAGCGTTTGGGCAGGCTATTGGCCGTAGGGGTTGTTGCCCTACTTTTTACACATGTCATGATTAACATAGGAATGAATATTCGCTTGATTCCAGTCACGGGAATTCCTTTGCCCCTGCTTAGCTATGGGGGCTCATCGGTGATCTGTACCCTGCTGGCGTTAGGGATATTACAAAATGTTTATCTTTATAGAAAAAATTATTAATTAAAGTATAATGAATGCAAATAAGAAAACCTTTTCACAAAAAAGAAAAACGTCTATGCGTTTTAAACCCTCTTCCTCAGGTAAGCCACCTAAGAATGTAGGTCCATTGGCGTTGAATCAACTGGATGATCCTGAGAGAGAGATGGTGTCGGATACAGTCTTTGACGCGCGGCATGAGGCTGAAATTTTGAAAGCGGAAAATAAGTCCGCTGGGGTTAAAGAGGAGCCGCCGGCACCCGCACCCGCACCGCGCAAGAAACCTGCCAAAGAACCATACAAGCCTGTTCCGTTGCCGGAACCCAAACCCCGAAACTTCGTTGAATCCGTTAAAGGCGTAGCCAACAAGATGATAGAGACGTTTCAGCGAATGATGGGGCCCGTGCCGACGTCTCACAAAGAGATCATCATTAATGCGGAGTCCCTGGAGACACGCGTGGCTGTGCTGGAAAACGGACGCTTGGAAGATTTCACGATTGAACGATCGGACGATGAGCGTTTGGTCGGTTCTATCTACAAAGGGCGTGTGCAGAACTTGGAAGATGGGCTAAAGGCAGCCTTTGTGGATATCGGCTTTGATCGGAACGCATTTCTCCATTATTGGGATATTATCCCTAATAACTTTGATTCTTCAATCGAGGTTGTGGAACGCTCGCCGCGCCGCAAAGAAAAGCCGAGAATCACGCAAAATGACATCCCTAAGCTGTATCCGATTGGCTCAGAGATTGTGGTGCAAGTCACTAAAGGAGCTATCGGCACCAAGGGACCGCGGGTTACTACGAATATTTCTTTGCCGGGCAAGTTTCTGGTTTTGTTGCCCAATTCAGATCAAAGTGGTATTTCCCGGAAGATCGATAGTCCGGCGGAAAGAGAGCGGCTGAAGAAAATTTTAAGAGAGTTGGATTTGCCCGAAGGAATGGGTGTCATTATCCGTACGGCGGGAGAGGAACAGCAAAAGCGCTATTTCATTCGTGATTTGGCAATCCTTTTGGGGGAATGGAGACAGGTTCAAGAGAGTATTCGCAGTAGCAGCACTCCGAGCTGTGTGTTCCAGGAGCCTGATTTGATTGGGCGGATGACTCGCGATTTTCTGACCGAAGGAGTGGAGAGAATCGTCATAGACAATCAGAGAGAATGTGATCGGGCCAAAGAAGTAATCTCCAGAATTTCGAAGCGTTCGGCCTTTAAGGTGAAGCTTTACGCAGACTCTCAGCCTATTTTTGATCGATTCAATATTACTCGCCAGATCAGCAGTGCTTTTGCACGGAGAGTTTATCTGAAATCCGGTGGTTATATTGTAATTGATGAGACCGAGGCGCTGGTAGCCATCGATGTCAATTCGGGCGGACACAAGCAGGGATCCGATCATCATGAGTCTACTATCTTGCGGGTCAATCTTGAAGCGGCAGAAGAGATTTGCCGCCAGCTGCGTTTGCGCAATATAGGCGGACTTATCATTCTGGATTTTATCGATATGAAGATGCAGCGGGATCGCCAGGCTGTCTATAACAAGATGAAGGAAGGTTTGCGTCGGGATCGGGCCAGAACACATATTTTGCCCATTTCTTCATTGGGCTTGATGGAAATGACCCGGCAACGCCATACGGAATCTGTTTTGGAAGCCGTTTATGACGACTGCAAATATTGCAAGGGCCGTGGAATGGTAAAATCGGCACTGACCATGTCGGTTGAGATTCAGAGAAAGCTGTCGGAGATTTTCCGCAGGAGAGGCCGCGATGAATCGGACTTCCAGCTGAAAGTGGTGGTCCATCCCTTGGTACTGGACCGGCTTCGCACGGAAGACGAGCAACTCCTGATTGATATGGAGAAGAAGTATTATGGGAAGCTCTCCTTCAGAGCGGACCCGGCCTTCCACGCAGAAGAATTCAAGATATATAACTCTTTAACAAACGAAGAACTGGAACACACCGGAGTTTGAGAATTGTAGAGAGGCATAGGATAATTTGAAGCCTGTCGAGTTTATAAATTTAGGCAGCGGCTCCAGGGGCAATTGCACATGGCTGGAGTATGGGGATACGTGCCTCCTTGTGGATGGAGGTTTTTCCTGCAAACAATTGCAGAAACGCATTGAGGCCGCAGGTAAAGACCCGGAACGTGTGAGCGGTATCCTGATTTCTCACAGTCATACAGATCACATCTGCGGCGTAAGCCGTTTTTGTCAACTGTACAAAGTTCCTGTCTACTCAAACCGACTTACTCAAAAAGACCTGTGCGCAATTTTGCAGCAAGGTCCCCAGCCGAAACAAATACCGGAATTTAAGATTTTTGCGACGGGAGATACGTTTGAGATCGGCAATATTGAGGTCAACACATTTCAAGTTCCTCACGATACCAGCGATCCGGTCGGCTTCTCCTTTCAGGTTGGGGGAATCCGGTTGGGGCACGTGACGGATTTGGGCAAGGTCACTTCTTTAGTCAGAGAGAGGTTAAAGGGAGTTCATGGGCTTCTTTTTGAATCCAACCACGATATCACTCTTTTAAGGGAATCCTCTCGCTCCTGGGCATTGAAGCAGCGGATTATGAGCAACTCCGGGCATTTATCCAATGAGGACTCTGCCCGTTTTCTTGAGGAGATTGTTTCCACTGGACTTAAAGAGCTGGTATTGGGACACTTGAGCCAGGATTGCAATCGCCCTGAGATTGCCTTGAATCAAGTGAATCAGGCTGTCGGAGGCAAGGATGTCTGTATCCGCGTTTCCTCGCAAGAATCAATCACACGGATACTGCCTGAAGGCTTTAGTGCCTGAATAATAATTAACAAATGAAACAACAAAGGCGAAACGATGTCTGCTATTGTCATTGCGATTGCTAACCAAAAAGGGGGAGTTGGCAAGACGACTACCTCTGTCAACCTTGCAGCAGCTTTAGCGGCTATCGGCAAGAAAACCTTGCTCCTGGATTTGGATCCTCAGGCCAATGCTACGAGCGGAGTGGGAGTGGAGAAGATTGAAGGGAAAAATTCCTACCTGGCTTTGCTGGGAGAAGAAAAATTAGCCGATTATATAGTCGAAACACCTTGGAAGGACCTTTGGCTGATCCCCGGAGGTTTGGATTTGTGTGGGGCGGATATTGAGTTTCCTCGCATGCCTGGGAATCATTTGACTCGCCTTAAGGATGCTCTGGAGCCGGTGTTGTCCCAAGCGAATTTCGACATTATTGTGATTGATTGTCCGCCCTCTCTTTCGGTGCTTACGCTCAACGCGTTCGTCGCCGCTCGCTGGTTGCTCATTCCTCTACAATGCGAGTATTACGCCTTGGAAGGTGTTTCCATGATTATGCGGATATTCAACCAGATTTGCGAGAGCGAGGAGAGTTGCAAGCTGGAGCTTTTGGGTGTGCTGATGACTATGTTCGATGGGCGCACCCGTCTTTCGCAACAGGTGGTGGCGGATGTGCGGGAGTATTTTGGGGAAAAGGTATTTGAGACGCTGATTCCGCGCGCTGTCCGTCTAGCTGAAGCCCCCAGTTTTGGCAAACCCGTGATGTATTATGACGCCTACAGTGCGGGGACCTCTGCATACAGTGTATTGGCTGAAGAGGTGTTATCTAAACTAAAAATCAAAAAATGCAAAACCAGGAATTAGATCAAAAGGTGGAACGCCAGAAGCTGAACGCCGACATTGTTTGTGTCGGTTTCGGCCCGGCAATGGGCGGTTTTTTGAGCACGCTCAACAAGCGAATGCTGAATGAGGATGGCACACCGGCATTGGAGAGCAAAGTTGCGCCAGGAATGCCTCCTCAGGTGATTTGCTATGAACGTGCAGATGACACATCTTCAGGTGTTTCGGGAGTAGTTTCGGATGCAAGATCGATACGTGAGAGCATTCCCAGTGAAGAGCTTTTTCAAATACCAATGGTTGCCGAAGTGTCGGAGGAAAAGGTGTTATACCTGCTTGATCCACATGGAGCCAGCCGGCGCTCCTGCCTGTTTAAACTTGGGGATATGTTTCTGAAAACCTTCAAGGCGGTTTTGCCCTGGTATCAGAACTATGCTTTTGCATTGCCTTGGATTCCTCCGTTTTTGCGAAAGGATGGAGGAGTTACTCTTTCCATCGGACAATTTAACCAATGGGTTTCAGCCCAGGTAATGGGAAGCGGCTTTATTCAAATCTGGCCCGGGACTCCTGTGGAAAAGGCTATTATAAAAGAGGGCAAAGTAGTTGGTGTCCAGCTGGTAGATCAGGGAGTGGATTTGAAGGGTAATCCTTCGGATGGGTTCATGCCTGGAATGGAGGTAGAGGCGGCCTTGACGGTAATCGGCGACGGCCCCGTTGGAGCCGTCGGCAGACAGTTAAATGAAGCCATCGGATTGCCTGAAGGTCATGAGCAGAACGATTATGCCATTGGCATGAAGATGGTGGTGAATTTACCTGAAGATACGCCGCTCAAACCGGGAATGGTTTTTCATACGTTTGGGTATCCGGAGCCGGAGATTTTCGGCTTCATGTATGTGCATCCGGAAAAGGTGGCGTCTCTCGGGATTTTTGTTCCTACCTGGCTGGATAATCCGGTTCGCGCTGCCTATCGCTACATGCAGTATTGGATGCAGCATCCCTATTTATGGCAGTATCTTAAAGGTTCTGCGCTGCGTTCCTGGGGAGCTAAGACGCTTCAGGAATCCGGCCGTCGGGGAGAACCTTATTTGGTCGGAGATGGATTTGCTCGAATTGGAGAAGGAAGCGGCTCTACTAATGTATTGACTGGTTCTGGTGTTGATGAGGCCTGGGAAACAGGGACTCATCTGGGGGAGGCGGTTGCAGAGCTGATGAAAGAGGGTAAAGAATTTACCCGCGAAAATCTTGAAGCTACTTATTTAAAGCGCCGCCGGGCAAGCCACAGGGATTCGGAGTCTCGGGTTGCAGAGAAATCCAGAGATGGATTCCATCGGGGGATGATATCCGGCCTATTGGGCATGGCCTTGACCGGCTTTTCCAAGGGCTTATTCCATATTCCGGGAACTCACAAGAAAACCTGGGATCGGTTGCCCAGGACGGCTGAATATTTCAAAGGGAAGCTGACGCCTGAAGAGGTGGAGCAGATACGCAAGGACTGTGCAGCCAAGGGGGTGTACTCCAACGATGTGCTGATGGAAAAAACCGGATGGCCTCCCATTGAATATGATGGAAAGCTGCTCATCTCTCATCAGGATGCTTTGCTTCTGGGAGGGAAAGTTCAAGCAGCCTCGGGGTATTCCAACCATGTCGTGTTTGAAAGCGAAGAGATTTGCAAAGCGTGTGATTCCAAAGCGTGCATAGAGATTTGCTCAGGTCAGGCGATTTACCCCGGGGAATCGGGATTACCGGCCTTTGACCGGGAAAAGTGCATTCACTGTGGCGCCTGCTCTTGGACATGCCCGCATCTGACGTTCAATGCCGGATCCGGTGGACTTCACTCAGCTGAGAACTAATCTCTGCGTTGCTCGAAATGAAACGGTTTTTTTACGCGCAGTTCAAGGGATGGTTGCCAGCCGTTATTTGGTGTGTCCTTATTTTTTGGGGCAGCACAGATGATGTGGGAGGCAAGGCAACCAGCCAGCGAGTCATGACGTTTCTGCACGAAAATTTCCCCACGCTCTCCTGGGAACAGTTGGCGAAGACTATTTTTATTCTGAGGAAGGCTTGTCATTTAACTGAGTACGGGATTCTGGCGGCTCTGGTCTTTTTTGGTTTTTTGCGTTCCGGTTTGGTCGGGTGGAAGCGCATCTGGTCTTTCCGCATGGCATTATTAACTTTTCTCATTTGTGTCGGATATGCGATAAGCGATGAATTTCATCAGTCTTTTACATCTGAGCGTTACGGTAGCCCAGTGGATGTAATGATTGATTCTTTTGGGGTCTTAATGGGTTTAAGTGCCATGTGGGTGTTGAGTTATTTCAAGAGAGGAATTTCAAAAAATAAATCCTTCAAATCGTCGGAATCGGGGGCTTCTCAAGTGCCTCAATGGTCAAAAGCCACCCAGATGGAAATGAAAAGCTAAAGAGAGCGAATAAGGAGATGGAAGAAGAGCTGGAAAAACACAATGAAATGGCTCCGGATAAGAATTGTGTGAGTGGCTCTTCGCTTTTTTCTTGCCTTTGTTTTCAGTTTGAACGGTTTCCTCTTCTCTATGTAAGTCTAACTCAAATTCTGGGGATAATACTCGCATGGAAATCCGCAAATGTTCTGGATATCGGGCAGGTTTATTCGTTCTACCTGCCCGTTTTATTTTTATCAGTCTGTGGTGCTGTATTGGGAAGAATTTGGTCCAATTCATCCCCCAAAACCTTCTGGATAAATCCGGTTTGCTGCATTTTGGCAGGGCTCACCTGGGGTTTGGTTTCCCACAGTTTGAATACCGTTATTCAATCTCAAGAGGATATTCGAGCTCAAATGGTGGGGAAAACCGCGGCGATGGTTATTGTGCGAGGAGAGCTTTTGGAGCGCCCTGCAATTTCATCTACCAAAGTGTGGAGCGCTGGAGTGGAGTATACGAATGAAATTTGCCGTGTATCACTGGCATTGAATGAGATCTGCTGGAGTGGGGACTACTCCGAAACGGGTGAATTTCAAAAGGCTACAGGCACGGTAAAAGCATTTTGTTATAAAGTTTTAAGTGAGGATTTTACCGCAGGGGCGCTGGTTGAGATCCGCGGTGTCATCCGTCTGCCCTCTGGAGCTAAAACGCCCGGTGGTTTTAATTATAAGAAATACCTGGAATCCCAGGGGATTTATTATGAGTTAAAAACAGCCACTAATGAAGATTGGGTTTGGAAGGGATATAATAAAGGAATATCCAGTCTGATTCGCCGATTCGCTGGTTTGCTGAGAGGTCATTGGGTCAAAATACTTTCAGTGGGGTATGATCCGAAAGACCCCTATATCGGCATGTACCAAGCGATGACGATCGGTGAGCGAACCGCGTTACCCTCAGAGTTTAAAGAGGTGTTTACCCGTACGGGTGTGATGCATCTTTTTGCCATTAGCGGCTTCAATGTCGGTGTGGTGGCGATTATGACTGTGGGCTTGCTCTCTCTACTGAATATTTCTGCCTTCTGGCGGCCGGGGGTATGTATGCTCACGGTCGTTTTATTCGCGCTAGTTGCAGGTGCAGACCCTCCGGTGAACCGGGCCGCCTTAATGCTCTGCGTAGTTCTGTTGGGGAGAATTATTCATCGGCCATCGCAATTGACCAACTCTTTGGGAGCAGGATGTTTTCTCATACTCAGTTGGGATCCGGTTCAGCTTTTTCAAGCCAGCTTTCAACTATCCTTTTCAGTTGTTCTGAGCATGATTCTTCTATTACCCATTTTAGAAAAATTGGGAAAGAAGTGGGCCGGGAAAGACCCGTTTTTGCCTGAATCATTAGTAACCAAAAGCATGCGTTTGAAAGAGTTTATCGCACTCTTTGTGCTTTCAAATATTTGGGGCTCCCTTGCCGGCTGGGCGGGCTCATTGCCGTTGAGTCTCCATTTTTTTAATTTAGTTCCTATCGCCGGATTATTCGTGAATGTGTTCGTCTGCATTCTGGCCTTTCCGCTTCAGGGGTTGGCTCTGGCTTCTTTGATATTGGGTTCTATTTGGGAAGGCTTTGCAGAACTCTGTAATATACCGGCTTGGTGGTTGCTTTATTCTGTTGAGAGAATATGCAGTTTCGCGGAGGGATTACCCGGAGCTTTCTTGAGAGGCAATGGGTGGTATCCCGTGAGCTGGGTGTTTTATTATTTGGGAGTTTTGGGGCTCTTTAGAGGTTTCTTTTTTCAGAGGAAAAACTGGGGTTGGAGTTTGGGGTATGTGTTTATTTTGGCTGTATATTTCGTCTCCGCACCAAAAAATTCTCCCCAGACAAGTGTAGTCGTTTTCCCTGCGGGTGAGGGCAGCTCCATCCTGGTGCAGGATGGTATGGATAAGAAAGATTATTTGATTGATACCGGGGACGAAAGACTGGAGCAACGAGTCCTAATTCCTTACCTAAAACAAAATGCACAGAAGAACGGCTCATTGGATGCTTTAATCCTCACACACGGGGATGCTGCGCATATAAAGGGAGCTGCTCAACTGGCTCAAAAAATAAAGATATCGGATATATATGTTAACCCTCTGAAAACGCGTTCGCCCTATATGCAAAGAATTCAAAAGGGAGAAGAGGCAGGAATACAGAATCCAAAAAAACTAGATAGAGGTGAGAGAGTAGGGTGCTTGGAGGTGTTGCATCCGTCCGCCAGTGAAGATGAAGATTTCAGCCGCGGCGATCAGGGTGCACTGGTCTTGCGTCTGCAACGAGAGGGAAAGCGGATTCTTTTTGTTTCAGATTTAGACCCTGAGGGGCAGCAGCGGCTTATGGACCGGGAGACGGATTTGGATTGTGATGTCCTTGTCTGTGGCGTGCCGGATTATGAGTATTGGTTCAGGGCAGGATTCCTCAGACGGTGCTCACCTCTCTTTTTGATCGTGGAAACTCAGCACGAAAAGAACCGCCCTAAAAAAACCGATCTTGATGAATATCCGCGTCAGGTTTTCTTGAGTTCGGAAGAAGGCGGAATCGAAATTGTGATCAAAGAAGAGGGTGGCTTTCTTTTTGTAGGGGAAGATCAGTATGAGTTCTGATCTTCCCGATGTTATTTTCTACTTTTTACGATAGTCCAACAGCTTATCGTACTTGGAATCCAGCTTGTAAATCTTTTCCTCAGCAGTGCCAAAATAGACACTCCCATCCGGAGCAATGCTGAAACCTTCCGTTTCAACAGAGATATTTACTCGATATTCCTCAAAAACTGAGACCGTTTTTGGTTGATCGTCTTCGAGCTTAATTTTGTAGATGGCGTGAGGGTTATCGTTCACCGTTTTCCCTGCATCAGCCAGGTAGTAGAGGAAGCCATCACGATAGTCCAAGCCCTGGGGGACTCCCAGATTGGTTTCTGAGTAACGCCAGGTGCCGTGATCGATAAACTTACCGCTTTCCTTTAGAGTGAGGTGGGTAAAGGAAATCTTACCACCATCCTGACCGGAAGTAAAAAGGTAGATATCCTCATCTTTAATCCAAGCGATGAGAGCACCGCCATTTTCACCAAAGCCCTCAAAATCCCATTGATTGAGAGTTTTCCCGTTTTCCTTATTCAGCTCCCATACAAAGGGTTTCCGGTTATTACCTCCGGAGCAGGCCAGGAGAGTATCGTGAGGTTTAAACCAGAGAAGTTCGGCGCTGTGCATAGGGCCTTTTTTCTCAAAGAGAGCCACTTCCAGATTATCGAAAACACGGATCTTGTGAATATCTGCGTTCTCTTTGGTTATATCGTGGTGGCCGGCAAAGTAGTAGTATATGCCATCACAACAGAGGCCCTGAGCGCATTGCCAATCAGTTGGCTTTTTATATGCAACATCCCGGTACGGGTTGTAAACAATATCCTCCGCCAGGATACCGGAACAGAAAATGGCACCGGTGGCAAAGAGGCTCAGACAAGTAATATATGTTTTTCTCACGAGCTTATTTGGGTTCCTTCCAGGGTTTCATCTTTTTATATTGATGATCAATCCTATAAATCTTTTCCTCTGCTGTTCCAAAATAGAGAGTGCCCTCAGTATCAAAGCTGAGGCCTTCAGTCTCTACCTTTAAATCGACACGGTATTCCCTAAGAACAGAAACTGTTTTCTTTTTGTTGTTATTGAGTTTGAGGACGTAAATAGAGTGAGGGTTATCATTCACCGTTTTGCCGGCATCGGTCAGGAACCAGATGCAGCCGTCTTTATAATCCATGCCCTGGGGGACGCCGAGATTGGTTTCAGAGTAATACCAGGTTCCGCACTCTTTGAATTTTCCGTCTGGCAATAACGTGAGTTTTGTGAAACCGAGGTTGGCGCCGTTTTCTGTGGATGTCAGAAGAATAATATCATTTTTCTTCACCCAGGCAATGAGTCCGCCGGCCTTCAGGCCGACTTCTGGGCAATCCCAGCGATTAATCGATTCACCGCTGTTTTTATCCAGCTCCCAAACACAAGGAGTCAGTTTAGGACCATAGCAGCAGGAGAGAATAGTATCGTTGTATTCGTTCCAATCCAGGCCCGGACTGTGCATGGGAGCTTTTTTATCAAAAAGTGCGACTTCTTCATTGTCAGCCATTCGGATTTTATGGATATCAGCCAGTTCGCCGGTCGGGTCGTTATGTCCTGCAAAATAGTAGTAGACGCCATCACAGGTGAGTCCCTGGGCCCGTTGCCAATTGTAGGGTTTCACATAGCCGACATCTGTGTAGGCGTTATACTGTCGATACTTGCCGGTTTGTTTGTTGTTTTCTCCTGACGGAGGGGGCGTTTTGGCAGAAACGTTCAGTTGAACAGTGCATATAACTGCCCAGGAAACGAGAATGGCCGCAGCCTTAATTAGGGATAGGTTTTTTTTCATAGTTCTTATTCGTGTTTAAAATGTTTATCCAAAAAATCGATATAATTCTGCCAGTCATATTCCGTCAGATCGTGTTTTCCTGTTCGCATATGGTAGCCATTATGCCAGCGAAGAGGAGAATTTACCGAGGGCATTTTAGTCCCCGGCAAAGCGTTTCGGATCCCAAAGAGTTCGAATACGGAGTTGGCTAACATCAAGCTTGTGAATTCGCCTTCAGGGTCTGCCCAAGCGTCATCCTGAGCGCTGGCAACGTAGATATGGCGGGGAGCGATTAGCGCCATTAACTGATGCTGGTCAAAGGGCATTTCCTTGTCATGCCCTACATATTTTTGGAAATTTTCGCAGAACCAGTAAGGGAAGTTTTTGCAGAGATCACCAATGGTTTCACCCATCATTCTGCGAGACAAGGCCGCTCCGCCGGCTCCGGAGTCATTGCTGATTACAGCGCTAAAGCGCGGATCATTGGCTCCGGCCCAGAGAGCAGTTTTGCCCAAGCGCGAGTGGCCCAAGACGACAACCTGCTCAGGATTAATCTCGGGCTGTTTTTCCAAATAATCCAATGCGCGGCTCAAAGTCCAGGCCCAGGCTCCAATGGTGCTGAAATTATCGTCCCGGTTTTGCAGCTCAGGGAAAAGACCCAGGACGTTATTGGTAGGATACCCTTTCCCATCAATAGCGATATCGCCGCGAGCCATAGTGGCCAAGGCATACCCTTTGCCCAGGATAAGCTTTAGAGGCCAACGGGAGGAGGCATCAGCGCGGGGATAAGGTGTTTTATCAGAGGGAGCCATCATCTTTTCACAGATTTTAATTTCCGGCTCATCTGAAATGGCGTGGTTCCCCTTAAAATTGAGGGTTAAAAAGAGCGGAGCCGGTTTCTTAACCGCGTTAGGCAGATAGAGGAGCAAATCTACGCTGGTCTGATGACCTTTATTAAGCATTGAAATGGTGATCTGTTTGCGTGTTGCTATTCCTTCAAGCGCATTTGTGCTGCTCTCAAAAACGGTATATTTAATTTTCTCCGGGAGCCCGGGCATACATCCGTACATCTCTTCGGTGAATATTTTGAGCAGTTCGGGACGCCGGACGGTTTGCCATTCATCCAGAGTCTTGATTTCTTGCCCATTTTCAGACATCAACAACTGGGGTAACGTGTCTGAGCCTTTAAAAGTATCCTTGTCTTGCGCCATAGCAGAAGCTCCTATCAGTAAGCTTGCGATAACTCCTATTAAAAATGTTTTCATTAGCCTAAACGCTCGTTTCAATGAAGAGAGGATATCAGATAGCAGGGATAAAATCCAGAAAAATGGCTCGGAATTGAAAAGCTGAATGTCTTTGAAGTTCAAAACTTATTGAAATATTCTCCCGTTCAACTAGAATCTGCGAAGAAACTTGGCTTCGGGCCAACAAATTTGCTTGTGACGGACGGGGTAGATATTAACGATAGCCGATCCAAAGCAGACTACATGAAAACGCTCCTGGAAATGATAGATGAAGATGCGAAAAAGCGACTTCGGCTTCCTGAAGGAAAGCTTCCGCACGACAATATGGTCCGCTATCGGCGTTACGTCAAAGCCTGGCGTCAGCAATTGCAGGCATATCACAGAGATGGATATTCGGGCCTGGAGGTTTGTCAGGCTCAGACTCGTGTGCTGGATGCAATGCTGATTCGGTTGTACCAGGATGTAAAGAGAGTCTACCAGGAGGAGAGTGGTGAAAGTAAAGTTCCGGCTGTTGCCCTGGTAGCCCTGGGGGGATATGGACGAAGAGAGTTGAATCCGTTTTCGGATATAGATCTCATGTTTTTGCATGATGGTCGGTT
The DNA here is from genome assembly GCA_964609795.1 of uncultured Verrucomicrobiota bacterium. GTDB lineage: Bacteria > Verrucomicrobiota > Verrucomicrobiia > Limisphaerales > UBA1412 > UBA1412. The sequence continues at coordinate 21,401 of CAZSTC010000005.1, read as the reverse complement.
GCTCAAAGGCGAAGAGCAACATCCTTTTTTGAAGCTCATAGTGGAGCATATTCTCTACACTCTCTACGACATTCCCTTCAAGGTAGGGCATTCGGTTCGAACCCTGAATGAATGTGTGGAGGTCGCGAATCAGGACATGCTTGCCAAAACGTCTCTGATTGAGACTCGCAGGATTGCCGGGAGTCGCTCCCTTTACTCAGAACTCCAGAAACAAATTTTTCAGGAATGTATCAGGCATCATGAACATCAGTATATCAGGGACCGACAGGAAGACCAAATAAGGCGCCACGAAAAATATGGAAATTCACCGACCATGCTCGAGCCTGATTTGAAAAATGGCTGCGGCGGATTGCGGGATTTTCATAATTTAATTTGGTTGGCCTGGTTTAAGCTGCGCACCTGGAACCTGGAAGAATTGAGGAAAAGCGGGCATCTTACGGAGCGGGAGTTGACCCAAGTGAGAAAGGCGCATGATTTTTTGCTTCGTGTGCGCAATGACTTGCACTATCTCACAAATCGAGCAACAGATATTCTTTTTAAAGCGGTTCAGCCGACCGTTGCCAAGCATCTGGGCTTTAAAGATAAGTCTCCGGCCCGGCGCATCGAAAAGTTCATGAAAGAGCTTTATACGCACATGCGCAACATCCATTTGATTTCGAATACGCTCGAGCAACGTTTTGCCTTAGCACCGGAGAAGGGAATCCTACCCTCATTAACCTCTCTCTTCCGACGTAAAAGCTATACGATTGACGGTTTCAGAGTGGTTGATGGTTGGGTGCGGGCACCGCAGGTCTCAGTTTTTTTGCGGGATCCGGGACGGCTGATGCGTCTTTTCCTGGTGGTTCAGCAGCGCGGCCTCTCCATGCATCCGGATTTAATTCACCGTCTGCGAGAGCTGGTTTCATTGAGCAATGATGATTTCAGGCGCAACCCTCTGGTGAGGGATACGTTTCTGGATATACTTCATCAGCGCGGCGCGGTGGCTCCCATTTTGCGTATTATGCATGAGACAGGGCTCCTGGGGGATTATCTTCCGGAATTTGGCAAACTGACTTGCCTGGTGCAGCACGAGTTTTTTCATCGCTATGCGGCAGATGAACACACTTTGGTTTGTATCGAGGAACTGGATAAGGTTTGGCAGGCAAAGGAACTGCCGTATTCGCAATTTGAAGAGATTTTTCAGAAAATAGAGAATCCGCATATTTTATATTTAGCATTGCTTTTGCATGATGTAGGCAAGGGTGCCCGTTGTAAGGGCAAGCATGACGAGGCTTCTACAGTCATGGCAGAAAAAGTGGCAGATCGAATGGGTCTGGACGAAGTGGACAAGGAACTTTTGATTTTTCTGGTAGAAAACCATCTTTATCTTTTTCAGGTTGCGACACAAAAAGATGTTTATAGTAGTGCTGTGATTCAGGATGTCGCCAATCACATGGAAACACCGGAGCGGTTGAATTTGTTATTCTTGCTTTCCTTTGCGGATACTCTGGGGACGAGTAAAAGTCTTTGGACCGGTTTTAAAGAATTGCTGTTGTGGGCAATTTATAAGCGGACGATGAACATGCTGGCTGATCCAGAGGCGGGGCAGGAAGCCGCCGGGACACTCCGCCAAAGAAACCATTTACTGCGGCAGTTGACGCAGATCGCTGACAACTCTTTCAGTTTGGAAGAGATAGAAAGGCACTTGAATTTGATGCCGGAGCGTTATCGCAGGGTTTTTTCCCCTAAGCAGATTATCCGCCATTTGAGTATGATTTTCAGTTTGCAGAAGGCTCCGCAAGAAACAGGCCCTCTGCAGGCAATATGCAAAATTGCCTGGGAACGGCTGCTGCATCAGGGGTGTTCGCGTGTGACTGTTTGCGCACATCACCAACGGGGGCTTTTTAATAAAATCTGCGGTGCGCTCACGGCCAGCGGATTGACTATTTTTAATGCTCAAATTTTTGTGAGGCAGGATGGAATTGCTTTGGATTCATTTCATGTTTTAAGTGTGGATGAAACGGGCTTGCCATCCGTTCGGCAAAGAGAAGCTTTTGAAGGAGTTTTGGAAGATGCTCTTTGCGATGCCGTGAATCTGGAAGAGCTGATGATGAAATCTTATAGTAAACGGCCTTCATATGAGCAGGAACATCGAGAGCATTTCAGCATTCCCACGAAGGTCACATTTGACTTGGATAATTCACGTAAGTACACGGCAGTGCAGGTGCAGTCAGAAGATTATATCGGCTTACTCTATATCTTGACTCGGGCTCTTTCTCAATTGGGAGCAGACATTATTTCATCGAGTAACTTCACCGAAAAGGGAGTTGCTATTGACCGATTTCTGATTACCGATTGCATCGGCAATAAAATTACTGAACCCGAGCGCTTGAAGGCGATAGAAGCCAGCTTGCATAAAGCCATTGAGGCGCTTAAGCAACAGATAGCCAAGGGCAGACGAGGGGGGAGCTACTCACCGCGGCCTGAGGTTTCCTAAATTTAAAATAACGAATTAAAGATTGTGAGTATTACCAGCAAGACCGGAGACGACGGAACAACGGGACTCCTTTTTGAAAGGCGCATCTCCAAGACGGATGATCGCATCTTTGCTTGCGGAGCAGTAGATGAGCTGAGTGCGGTACTGGGGATGGCTCGGTCACAGATGTCAGAATTTCCTGAATCGGCTGAGACTCTCTTCACTACCCAAAAGCATTTGATTAAGTTGATGTCAAAGGTGATGGTTTTACCCTCCGATTGTGAGCGGTTTAAAAATTCTGGATTTGAGGTAATCTGCCAACAGGATATTGATTGGATTGAGCAGAAAATCCATTTATTAGAATCCCGAATACCCTCTGTTCATGAATGGGTTATCCCGGGAGATCATCAGCTTACTGCAATACTCCACTTTGCCCGAACGGTTTGCCGTCGCGCTGAGCGCTGCCTTTGGAAGGTTTTAAAGAGCGACGAAGTTGACGATTCTCTTGAACTCCATAAAGACGCCGTTTATCTAAATAGGTTATCGGATCTGTTGTGGATTTTGGCTCGCCAACACAATGGTTGATGGACGGTTGGCCTCTGCCATTTTAAGCTTGCCGAACCTGTTCTGAGAAGATAGTTTACTGACGCCGTTTTATGGCGAAACATTCGGCGGGCCTGAGAGTTGCTGCTTGTAAAATAGGGCGCAAGGCTTTTGAAGAAATGGAATTAAAGTATATACGGAACTTTTGCATTATAGCGCATATTGATCACGGGAAGACGACATTATCGGATCGGCTGCTAGCGCTTACCGGAACAATTTCTGAGCGTGAAATGGAGGAGCAGCTTCTTGATTCAATGGATCTGGAGCGCGAACGTGGTATCACGATCAAGTCGCACCCGGTCACGATGTTTTACAAAGCACGTAACGGGGAAGTCTACGAGCTCAACTTGATAGATACTCCGGGCCATGTGGATTTCACTTATGAAGTTTCCCGCAGTCTAAGTGCATGTGAAGGGGCTATTCTGATTGTAGATGCCGCTCAGGGGGTTGAGGCTCAAACTGTTGCGAACTATCATTTGGCGGTCAAAAAGAATCTGGAAATTATCCCTGTTATTAACAAGATCGATCTGCCCCACGCCAACATCGAAATGGCTAAAAAGCAGATTGAGGATATTTTAGCTTTGCCCTCTGATGGAGCCATCCTGGCCAGCGCCAAGGAGGGAATCGGAATTGAAGAAATTCTCGAAGCAATTATTGAGCGTATTCCTCCGCCTAAACCGACAATGGCGCCTTCACTGCAGGCGCTCGGCTATGATTCCTACTTTGATACTTACAAGGGTGTCGTGACCCATGTTCGCATTTATAATGGTACTTTAAAGCCAGGGATGAACGTAAAGCTGTTGCGCACAGGCAAGACGGTTGAAATTAAGGAGGTAGGTAGTTTTAATCCAAAACCTTATATTCGGGAAGAGCTTCAGACTGGAGAAACTGGGTACTTTACGGCAAATATCAAGAGCCCGCTGGACGTCAAGATGGGGGATACTTTGACCGATCCGCGCAATCCGAGTGATGAAGTTCCTGGTTTTCAGGAGGTACATCCCATGGTTTTCAGTGGGCTTTATCCGGTTAACTCAGGCGATTTTGAACACTTGAAGGTCAATCTGTCAAAGCTCCAGCTTAATGATCCGGCTTTTGTCTATCAGGTGGAGTCTTCCGCCGCTCTGGGTTTTGGCTTTCGCTGCGGTTTCTTGGGGTTGCTGCACATGGAGATTGTGCAGGAGCGTCTTCGCAGAGAGTATGAGATGGCAATTATTGCCACATATCCCAGTGTGGTTTACCACGTAAAGTTGACCAGTGGTGAAATGATTGAGGTGGATAACCCTGTTCTATTGCCCGAGCCCAACTACATTCAGTGGATCGAGGAACCGATAGTGAAGGCTTTTATTCTCTGCCCTAATGAATACATTGGGGATATGCTGGCCTTGGTTCAAGAAAAGCGCGGTGTGATTATTAATACGGAAACATTGGATTCAAAACGAGTTATGCTCAGCTCTCTAATTCCGTTGAATGAAATTCTGATTGATTTTCACGACCGGATTAAAAGCACGACTCGCGGTTATGGTTCCATGGATTATGAGCATGAAGGCTATCAGCGCGCGAATATGGTGAAACTTGACATTATGGTAAATAATGAGCCGGTGGATGCTTTTTCGTGTATTGTCCATCGGGAAAAAGCAGACGGACGCGGCAGAGCCCTGGCAGCAAAGCTCAAAGAGGTGATCCCCAGTCAGCAGTTTACAATTCCTATCCAGGCGGCTGTGGGCGGCAAGATTGTCGCTCGCGAAACCGTGCGCGCATACCGTAAGGATGTGACGGCTAAGTGTTATGGCGGCGATATCTCGCGCAAAAGAAAACTTCTGGAAAAGCAAAAAGAGGGTAAAAAGCGTATGAAGGCTTTTGGGTCTGTGAATATTCCCCAGGAGGCATTCATTGAGGTGCTGAAGGCTTAAGTTTTTCCACCAGAGGGCTGTTAAGGCGAAATGATCATTAAGACAGGCACAGTCCCCAATAAAGGATGGAATAACAGGGATGTTTTCCTCCTATTAACGGGTGTGTTTTACTGTGTTTTCTTTTCGCATGTTCTGTTGTCTTTTTTTCGACCGCGGTTAGAAGGTTTTTTTGCAGATGGGGGGCAGCTTTTTTCTATTGTTTTTTCGATTTTTACTTTTCAGGGAGCCACGGTTCTGTTGATAGCGCTATTTCTTTATACGCAGAGGATGAGCTGGAAGAAGGCGTTTGGCTTTCATATCGGCTCACCTCTGACGGTGTTGCTACAAGGTGTTTTTCTGGGGGTGGCCGCTTTCCCCGTTTCGTTGCTTTTGGCGGCTCTGATCCGATGGGTTTTTGAATCTCTGCAAGTGGGTGCAGAACCGCAAGAAGTGATAAAAATGCTCCAGCAAAGAGAGGCTGGGGTGTGGCTTCGGATCGTTTTTATCGGAGTGTTTTCTGTATTGATCGCACCGATTGCAGAAGAGATTTTATTTCGCGGGGTGATTTACGTTCATGTGAGGGACATGGGATTCCCGAAAATAGCTGCAATAGGCAGTGCCGTTCTTTTTGGTATGGTCCATTCCAATAGGGTGGCTTTTATTCCCCTGGTGTTGTTTGCATTGTTTCTGGTATTGCTCTATGAACGATATACGAATCTGATCGTTTGCATTGCAACTCATGCCTCATTTAATGCAGCGAACCTCTTATTCAGCATTTTATTGAGTGGGGAGAATATGCCGTGAAAGAGTTTGAATTGATTGATCGCCTGATTCCTCTCCTTCCCGGAAATAAAGAGACCCTTGTGGGCCCGGGCGATGATTGCGCGGTGCTGGACGTGGGAATGCCCGGAAAGCTCTTGCTTTTTAAAACGGATGCGGTGGTCGAGGGTGTTCACTTTACGCAGGATGACGGATGGGGTCGCATAGGCCGTAAAGCCATTTCCAGAGCCTTGAGCGACATAGCCGCTATGGCGGGAGAGCCTCTCTCTGCACTTGTGACGCTGGGGTTGCCTTCTGATTTTGATTTTGAAAGGGTGAAGGATATTTATCAGGGCATCCAAGAACGTGCCGCGATGTTTGGTGTCTCTGTATCCGGTGGGGAGACGGTGCGCAGCACTCAGGGTGTTTTTCTCTCCATCTCCATGGTCGGATGGGTGCCTCAGGGCCGGTTGCTCTTGCGAAAGAATATGCGCCCTGCCGACGCATTATTTGTGACCGGAGATTTGGGCGGATCACGCTCCGGGAAGCATCTGGATTTTATTCCCCGTATTGAGCAGGCAAAATGGCTGGCCGACCGCTTTGAGATTCATGCGCTGATGGATGTCAGTGATGGTTTGGCTGGAGATTTGCAGCGCCTGATAGAAGCATCAGGACTGGGAATTGAATTGCTCTCAGAGGCCATTCCTGTGAGCAAAGAGGCAAAGAAAGCAGCTCAGCAGGGTGGTGCTTCGGCCTTGAACCGCGCTTTGAGTGATGGTGAAGATTTTGAGCTTCTTTTTACGGTTCCGGCATCGGTTGCGGTAGAGCTTCTGGATGCCTGGAAGGAGAGGTTCCCGGATTTAAAACTATCCTGCATCGGAAAGGTTGTCCCGGAAAAAGAGATTCGTATTCTTAGCCGGACCGGACGATTTACGAATTTGGATTGCCATGGATACGATCATTTCCAATAGCGCTAACGATACGGAATCTCACGGCTTTCGTTATGGTGAAGACTTAAAATCCGGCACCGTAATTGGGCTTTCTGGTGACCTTGGAGCCGGTAAGACTTGCTGGGTGAGGGGATTGGCTCGCAATCTCGGCGTCGTGTCGCGAGTTTATTCGCCTACTTTTGCTCTCTTGCATGAGTATGAGGGTGGGAGAGTACCTCTTTTCCATTTGGATTTATACCGGCTGGAAAGCGTTGATGAGATTTACGGAGCAGGATTGGAGCATTACTTGCTGAATCCCGCAGGAATCACGGTTGTGGAATGGATTGAGCGCTGGGTGGATTTTCCGCCAATATCCTTGCCTGATTACAGGAAAATCTACATTGAAATTTTGGATGAATTCAAACGGAAGATTGTCATCAATGACCGAAAGGATAATCGTTGTTGATTTTCTCCTGGTGAGATGGAGAGTTGAAATCTCCTCAGGGGTTCTATAGAGTCGTGTAGCGATCTTTATCAGATCAGGAGCCAAAAAAAGAATGAGTGAAACAAAAGTATTAAAGTTAGGATTGCCTAAAGGGAGTTTACAAGAAGCAACTTTTGAGAAAATGGCTAAAGCCGGCTGGAATGTTCAGGTCAGCAGTCGCTCCTACCTGCCTCGAGTGGATGATGATGAACTGGAAATCCGCCTTTTCAGGGCGCAGGAGATCAGCCGTTATGTTGAGTACGGTTATTTGGACTGCGGGCTGACGGGCCATGATTGGGTCTGTGAAAATCGCTCGGATGTACATGAGGTAGGGGAGTTTTGTTTCAGCAAAGTGAGCAACCGTCCAGCCAAATGGGTTCTGGCCGTTCCGGAGGAGTCTTCGATTCAATCGGTAAAAGACCTTCAAGGCAAAAGAATAGCCACAGAGGTTGTAAATCTCACTTTGGACTACTTGAAAAAGCATGGAGTGACTGCAGACGTGGAGTTTTCATGGGGTGCCACTGAGGTAAAGGCTCGTGATTTGGTGGATGCCATTGTGGATGTCACAGAGACAGGCTCTTCGCTTCAGGCAGCAAAACTAAGAATTGTGGATGAAATTTTAGTTTCCACTCCCAGGTTCATTGCGAACCGCATTTCCTGGAAGGATGAATGGAAACAGAAGAAAATCAACACATTAGTGATGATGCTAAATGGTGTTTTGGCGGCAGAACGCAAAGTGGGGCTCAAGTTAAATGTAGAAAGAAAAAATTTGGATCAATTACTTGCTGGACTTCCTGCCCTTAGAAATCCTACAATAGCGCAGCTGAGTCAGCCTGACTGGGTAGCTGTGGAGACAATCATTGATGTGTCTGTAGCCAGGGAGCTGATTCCTCAGCTTAAACTTGCCGGAGCGGAAGGGATTATTGAATATCCGCTCAACAAGATTGTATTTTAACTAATATATAAAATATGGGATCACTGAAGAAACGTCGTAAATCGAAGATTAATAAGCATAAACGTCGTAAGAAGATGCGCGCAAATCGTCATAAGAAGCGCACCTGGCAGAAGTAATTGCATGCTTCTAATGGACCGGAGGAGCGACCAATGCAAAAACGGAAGGGCTCCTTTAAAGAACTCGATACAGGGTCCATTTTTTAGGTTTTCAGTTTTCACGTTGTCATTCTTGAAGACAAGGATGGCAACGTGTATCTTTTATCTGGTATGGGTCAAAAGCGATTTTATTTGAGTTTGCTGCTAGGGCTTATTCTTTGTGGAGGCGGAAGCGGTTGTAAGACGAGTTCATTTTCGGCAAAAGATGGACAGGAGAAAGATGCTTCTCAGCCCAAGAAAAAGGCTGTTGGGGATCAATCAAAGGAGAAAGAGGTAAAATTTACGATTTTGCCCGATCCTTTTGATCCTTCAATATCCCTCAACCAGCAAGCTTTTGCGGAGTGGGGAAGATCCACGGCTCTGGCTCGTTACTCCAGTGCGCTCAGCATGGAGATGAACCAACAGGGCGAATCTGCCTTTGAGGAGTATGTTAGAGCTGTCAATGCGGATCCGGGCAACGAATGGCTCCTGATTAACGTATCCCGCCAATTAATCGAAAAAGGGCGTTTGGAGGATGCTCTCACTCTACTGGAGCTTTCCAGTAAAAGGAAAGATGCCAGCAGCATGGTCTATAGTTGGTTGGCGCTGGCGAAGGCTTCCAGTGGAGATACTCAGTCTGCGATTAAAATAGCAAAGCAGGCGCTTCATAGGCCGGAAGCTGGTGCCTTGGCATACCAGACACTTTTTGGAATTTATGTTGAGTCCAAGAAAAACAAGGAGGCTCTCAAAACTTTGCAGCAAGCTGAAAAGGCAGGCCGGGACTCCATTCCGTTTTTGTTGGATATTACGCATCTTTACCTAAACAACAGGGATAAGATTACAAAGTTAGGCTTGGACCCGCTCCAGGAGTCAGCCCGTATTGTGAAGGGAATTGAAGAACTCATGGCGAGTGCCAAAGAAACGGATTCATACAGACCCGACCACGCAGAGATGTTGGCTGATACCTACAGGGCTATGGGTGAAGAGGAGAAGGCTTTGGAAAAATATGAAAAACTTCTGGAGGAATATCCGACGCTCCCGAGATTAAAAGAAAAAAGAGCCAACGCTCTTTTTGCCCTAGAGCGCTATGAAGAGGCTGAGTCGGAGTATAGGCTTTTGGTACGCGAAAACCCGACAGAGCTGCGCTACTTGCCGACATTGGGTGATATTTGCCAAAAAATGGGCAGATACAAAGAAGCCGGAGATTTTTACTACTATGCTGCGGTAATGGAGCGAAAAAATCCGGACCTATTCCTATTGGCAGCTTCTATGCGGTTGGCTGAAGGTAATCCACGAAAAGCTCTGGACGCATTGGACTTGGTGCGTCTATCCGGATACAAATCATTCCGCTCTGAATATTTGGCGGGATTGGCTTATGGCGAATTGGAGCGGTACACGGATGCGATCAATTGTTTCAAAGTTGCTGAAGAGCTTGATAAAAGCCAGGAATCCAAATTTTTAGTGGAAAGTTTTTATTTAATACTGGCTGAATTCCACGAGCGGAATGGGGAAAAAGAGAAGGCGTTTGAGATTGTTGAAAACCTGTTGGCTCAATATCCGGAGTCGCACCAGTGTTTGAATACTCTGGGATACCTCTGGGCTGATAACGGGTTGCATCTCGAGAAATCTTTGGAAATGATCCAAAAGGCTTTGGCGGCGGAGCCGGATGCGCCTGCATATTTAGACAGCCTGGCTTGGGTTTTATACAAAATGAATCGCTCTGAAGAGGCTCTTTCTCATCAACTTCGAGTTTTTGGTTTGGTTAAAGAAGATGAGCACGAGCATTTGGTCGTTTACTACGATCATTTGGGAGACATCTATTATTCCATAGGTAGGAAAGAGGAAGCTCGTTCTGCTTGGAAGCGCGCCCTTGAGTCGTGCCAACAATTGCCTTATAAAAAATGGATTCAGTCTCTCTCTGAAAAAATAAAAAAGAAAATAGAGAGCTGAGTCAGTAGAACCAATTTTAGCCGAAACGGGGTAAAGTTTTGCGTAGATTTTTTTCCAGCTCAGCAAAAAAAGGGGATCGCATATTAGCGTTGGAAGGTGGTGAGGCTTACCACGCTTCACGAGTTCTGCGGGTGCAGAATGGAGATGCCTTAATCGTCCTCAATGGGAAGGGAGATCAGTTTGACTGCCGCGTTTTGTCGTCGAGAAAGTCTACGGTTGAGTTGGAAGTGGTGAGCTGCGAATCCCGTCCCCCTTTGCCGTGGAGTGTCACATTGCTGCAGGCATTACCCAAGGGGAAGTTGATGGAAGACATTGTCCAGAAAGCGACAGAGCTGGGTGTGTCACGTATCGTTCCTCTTTTAAGCACCCGCTCTGAAGTAAAGCTCTCTCCGAGCGACAAGACATCCAAACTTGAGAAGTGGAATAATACGGCTCAGGAAGCATGCAAACAATGCGGGGGGCTATGGCTGCCAAAGATTGAATTGCCGCAGCGAGTTGATGAGTGGCTGAACAAAAATTCTCCTTGTGACCTTTCTCTGGTGGCTTCTCTGGAAGTCCAAAGCCGTTCACAGCGCTTCTGGTTGAATGATTTTAGGGAAAAAAACGGGCGCCTTCCTCAATCTATTACCTTGTGGATTGGTCCGGAGGGGGACTTCTCACCTGAAGAGTACGAGTTGCTTAGCCGGAACGGCGTTTTCCCCATCACACTGGGACCATTGGTGCTTCGTTGTGAAACGGCCGCTATTGCAGCTATAGCCGTTACTTTGGCGGAGTGCCGTGAAGGCTAAGAGCCCGGCTCGGAAATGTTTCAGGAAAGTAGGCTTTAATTTGGATTTCCAAATGAGGAAGAGCGAGTTATAATCCAAAGGAGGATGAGTGTGCAATTGGCAGAGAAGTTAATTTTAGCTTCAGCCTCCCCTCGGAGGGCAGAGCTCTTGAAAAAGGCCGGCTTGCCTTTTGAAGTTTGCGTTTCTGATGTGGAAGAGCTTCAATCTGAATGCCATTCGGCGCGGGTGCTTTGTGAAAAAAATGCCTACTCCAAGGCCGATTCCGTGGCGCAAAAAAATCCCGGTCGATGGGTCATTGGTGCGGATACGGTGGTTGTTTGCGAAAACAAGGTATACGGAAAGCCGGTTGATTTGGTCCAAGCCCGGCAGACGCTTGAAATCCTTTCAGGGAAACGTCATGAGGTAATTACAGGGGTGGCCCTTGTAAAAAAGGATAATGGAAGCCTCTGCTCCCAAAAAGTGTTCAGCGTCGTCACTGATGTCGTATTCAGGAATTTAACTCCGGCAGATATTACGGCATATTTTTCAAAGGCTAATCCTTTAGATAAAGCAGGGGCTTATGGGATACAAGATCATGGAGAGATGATTATTGAGGGCATCGAGGGCTCTCTCAGCAATGTGATAGGGCTGCCCGTTGAGGAGCTGATGGAACAGCTCTCGAAGCTGGGCTCATAAGGGCTAGAGGTATGGGCGAAGATTATAGGTCAAATATCCAGTATCTCAGGCGGTATCCAAAATCTTTTTGGGTTGCAGCAGGGGTGGGGGTGTTTTCCTTATTCCGTCGCATCAAGGAGATGTTCTTTTTCACGCTGATTGTCCTGGGTGTTTACTTAAAGAAGCACCATCGTTCTCGCCGTGTTATCATCCCTCTGGTACGCCAGGAAATTTCAAAATGTGGTCTCACTCCGCTTCCCATTATTCTCTTTCTTTCCTCCATTATCGGTTTTTTGGTTGTAGGGCAGTCTGTTGTCCTTTTGCGCTTAACCGGAGAGGTTACCTACGATCTTGTCGGCGATATTCTTGTCTTAGTCATTTTTAAAGAGATTGGGCCGCTGTTGGCTGCTTTAGTACTGCTGGTTCGCGTGGGTGTGAGCACGGTCGTAGAGTTGGCCGGTGAGCGGGCATCAGGGCAGATGGAGTGGGTCTGTTCCCTGGGGATAGACCCGGTGCACTATTACGTTGTGCCGCGTACCATAGGGATGGGCGTGGCGACGTTGTGCCTGACTATATATCTTATAACATTTTCCCTTTTGAGCGGGTATGTGGTCGTGTTTTTTTTGGATGTGCCCTGGAAGCCGGTAGAATATATTGATCAAATCGTAGCAGCGCTTGAATGGAAGGATTTTATTATTCTCTTTCTGAAGGCACTGCTTTTTGGCTCACTTATTGCCATCACGACCTGTTATGAATCTCTGGCTCATCCTGTGCAGTCGCACCAAATTCCTGCAACAATTATTCGAGTAGTGATCGGTTGCCTGGTAGGTTGGGGAATTATCGATGTGTTGTTTTATTTAATCTAGTGTGGAAGTAACAATGGAAGCTGATCCAACCATTCAAGCGAAAGAGCCCCTCATGTGTTTGACGGAGGCTGAGCGGGTTGGCTCTTCTCAAACTCAAATTGAGCGCACAAGCACGGTTCGTTGGGAAATACGAGCAGGGGAGCGCTGGGTTATTTCCGGGCTCCATGCCAGCGGCAAGACCAGCCTCTTGAAGGCAGCTGCCGGTTTGCTGGCTTTGCCGGAGGGGCGGCTCTCTCTTTTTGGAGTGGATTATTGGGGAGCGACAGAGGAGAAAATGTGTGCTATCCGTCGAAAAATCGGTTTTGTTTTTGAGGATGGAGACCGGTTAATTCCGCGGCTGACTTTGGCTGAAAACATAGCATTGCCGCTTTGTTATCATGAAAATAAAGATATCAGCCATTTTTCGGAACCGCTTAAAGCTATTTTGGAATACCTGAGAATATCTTCACTGATTAATTTTTTGCCGACCCAGCTGACCTTCTACCAGAAGCAATTAGCTGTTTTAGCCCAGACGATCCTGATTAAATCTCAATTGTTTTTTTGGGATAACTTTGGAGAAGGTCTGGACGTGATCCAACGTTTTTGGCTAAAGCGCATGCTTAAATCACTTTCCACGGGGATTGAATCACTACAGAGTACCCCCGCGGTCGTGGTGGTTGCCACGCAGGATTTGGGTAATTTTTTGGATTTTGGAACTCATTACGGAGTTATTACCGAAAATGATTTTTTGGTTTTTCAAGGAGCTGAATCCCTCAAGAGCTCTGAAAATCCAACTGTAAAGAAACTATTAGGAGATGGAAGTGAGAACTGAATATGGCGCTGAATGATTTAACTCCGCAGTTGCGAACTCAAATGGACCGCGTTGAAAAATGGGTCGGTTTTTTTGTGGTAATCGCTTCGTTGATCGCTTTAGGGGCAATGTCCTACTATGCGTATTCAACTGCAGTCAGAAAAGGATGGACTAAGAAAAAGGTTCCCTATTTCACGCTCGTTTCATCAGCTGAAGGGTTTAAAGTGGGTGACCCCGTGATGCTGATGGGTTTTAAGGCTGGCGTGATAACGGCAATTTCGCCCAATGCTCCTGGTGAGTATTACAATGTAACCGTCCAATTTGATATATGGGAACCTTATTACGGTTACCTTTGGAATGACTCTGATGTACGGCTGAAATCAGGACTCCTGGGAGGAAAGACACTCGAAGTCAGTAAAGGCGGTCAATCCAATATGGATATTAAGCTTTCAGCGACTTATAAAGAGGAGGATGGTAAGTTTTATGTCTGGCAGGATCCGTCGGGAGACGAGAAGGAAGGGAAATGGAGCTCTGAACCGATCGATAAAAACTTTATGGGGTATATGCTGTTTTGTTATGAAGCCACAGATGTCATGAAGTCAGCGAATGATTTGGTTAATAAAGTGAGCGAGGGGCTGCCGGGGGTTCTCTCTTTGACAAACAAAATCAACGAATTGCTGGAAGAATCTACGAGGTTGATGTCCAGCGCCATCGGAACGGTGAAGGAGCTGGAGCCGATCGTGCATAACGTTCAAGCAATCACCTCAATACTCACCAATCAGCATGGGGGCTTGGGTGAATGGGCGATTCCTCCGGAGATGAACAGGGAGATCGTAGATACTCTGGGTTCCGTTAAGGGTACCGTTCAAACTTCTGAAACTAATCTGGTCATGCTCAGCCAAAATTTGAATGAAACCCTGGTGAATTTAGCCCAGATCACATCCAACCTGCGGGAGCAGGTGCAGGCCAATAGTTACATGTTAAGCTCAATCTCCTCTCTGGTGTTGGATTTGGATGATTTGGTCCAAGGTCTTAAACGTAATTGGCTTCTTAAGGGGAGCTTTTCTTCGCAAACGAATGCACCCCCTCAAAGCGTGTTGCGTCCTACGTTGGGAGGGAAAAGGTAATGAAAAATATAAGAGAATCCCTATATCTGACATGCATTATTATTAGCGGATTGTTTATCGTCGGGTGTAGTACTCCGGCCCCTGAGCCGGTTCCATTTCCGGTTCACGAAGCGGAGCTGTTGGAGGCGACCGCCGTAAAAGTGATGGAAGCAGGAAACTGGAAAGCTTCAGAGGAAACTTGGAAAGAGGTTGCCCGTAAATATGCTCTTTTGGACCGTCGCGACCGTCAGGCCATCGCTCTTCACAATCAATCCTATTCAGCGTATAGGAATGGAAATTACGAATCAGCCAGGGCATTAGCTTCTGAAGCCGCGTCGATTAACCTGCAAGGTTCTGAGTGGTGGAAGAATCAGATACTGTTGCTTCAGATAGAGCAGAAGACTTCACAAGAATCTCGACAAAAAAGGATGGAGGAACTGCTTTCCTTGGCGGAGACTTCCAACTTGGAGGAAAAAGAGACAGCACTGTGGGTCCTGCTCCAGAATGAATATGGAAGCGGTTTGCTCCGTGAAGGGTCGGCCGACAAAGCCAACGCGGTTATTCACCGTGCGCTGGAAAAAGTAAACGCCGTTGATCGAAGCACGGCATGGGCGCTGAATTCTAACCTCGCAGAGACGGAGGAGGCGTTAGGCCGATATGATGCGGCATTAACTTCCTGGAATAAGCTTTTGGAAGAAGCCAAAGAGTTGGCTGATCCAGAATTGATCGCTACGGCTCTGGCCGGGCAGGGCAGGTGCCTTTGGGGTTTGGGTAGGGATTACGAAGCTATTATGATTTTGCAGCGGGCTGCTAAAAATTTCCAGTGGCTGGGTATGGAAAAAGAGAGCTCCGAGTTATTTGAACTCATTGAGCAATATATGATTAAATCAGCTGTTCCCAGAGAGTCAAACGTGATGCATATCGATACAAAGACTGCGGATTCCGAAGTCGGTCAGTAGCACGTGTTCATTTCTTGAGCAGATCGATTATTTCCCTTCGTTTGGGTGCTGAAGGCTGAGCTCCCAGCTTTGTGACCGAAAGAGCGGCCGCTGCTGACGCAAAGTGAACTGCCTCTAAGAGTCCGGTGCCTTCGCTTAATGATGCAGCCAGAGAGCCATTGAAGATGTCTCCTGCTGCGGTTGTGTCCACCGCCTTAACAGCGAAAGGCTTAATCATTTGTTTAACGGTCGGAGTTGAGAGGTATGCACCTTTGGCCCCGAGAGTAATGATTACAATGGGCACCCCCAAGTCATGGAGGATTTGCGCGGCTTGAGCTGCAGCGGTTTTATTTTTAACAGCAATTCCTGTTAAGGTTTCGGCTTCAATTTCGTTGGGTGTCAACAAAGTCACCTTCCGCAGGATTTCCGGGGGTAATTTCTGGACAGGAGCCGGGTTTAAAATGATAGGAACTCCGGCCTGATCGGCAATCTCGATGGCAGTCCGGACAGTCTCTAGGGGTGTTTCCAGTTGTAAGACCAGGATATCTGCATTTTTGATGGCTTGAGATGCCTTTTTGACATCAGCCGGAGAGAGAGCCGAATTGGCGCCGGAGGCTACGGCAATACTGTTTTTCCCATCATCTGCCACAAAAATAAGCGCTACCCCTGAAGGATTGTTTGAATCCTGAAAAACATAATCAGTTTGAATTTTATCCTTTTTGAAACCGGTAATTGCCTGTTCTCCAAAAATATCTTTGCCCACTTTGGCGACAAAAATAACCTGAGTGCCCGGTCTGGCTGCCCGGGCAGCCCCCACGGCCTGGTTGGCACCTTTACCTCCCGGAGCAATACTGAATTTTCCACCGAGAAGAGTCTCCCCCGGACGAGGAATCGTCTTCATCTGGATAATCATATCCGTGTTGGAACTACCCACAACTACTACGTTTTTTTTTGGCATAATTTAATCGGTTCTATTGGTTTTAAGTACAACAATTTTGTCTGTTACATCTTTGAGTAGATGAGAAGGCCCAAGCCTGCTATAAAGAAAAAGAACATGGCTGCCAGGAGACTATAGGTACCTTTGGGAGCTCCTTTAAACTCTCGCCAGATAATAACACCCCAGAAAGCAGCCACCATGGTAGCCCCCTGGCCCAGTCCATAGGAAAGAGCCGCACCCGCTTGCCCAGAGGCGATCAGACTAAACGACATGCCGATATTCCAAATAATGCCCCCCAGGATGCCGATAGCGTGTAGTTTGAAGCTTCCCTTGGTAAAATAATCTTTAAAGGGGATCGGTTTTCCCTGAATCGGTTTAAGCATGACGATGCTATTCCAGATAAAGTTGGAAAGGACCAATCCAAATGAGAAAACGACTAGAGCGGTGTAGGGCGTCATCAAGCCGGGCTCAGGTTGGTTGAAGTTATTGACCATTCCTTTGGTGACAAGAGCAAAGAATCCACAGCCCATCAAAACGCCGGCAATCACCGATATAGTGATTCCCATAGCGGAGCTGCCGCCTGACTTTTTGCCTCCTTGAAGTTTTTTATAGGCAACAGCATTTAAGATGATCGCAACCAATACCAACGCGACACCCGCAGCCATGAGAGCCGGGTCTCCCTCCGGCCGAAAATAATAAGTAGAGATAACACCGAGAACCAGAGCCAGGCCGACCCCGATTGGGAATGCCACAGCCATACCGGCAATATCAATTGCTATGACCAGCAACAAATTTGAGAGGTTAAAGATGATTCCACCGAAAAAGGCCCAGAGGACATTGGTTCGGAACAGTGAGCTGACATCGCCCTGAGCATTAAATTGACCTAAATCGCTTAGAAAACTGCGACCTGATTCACCGATACTTCCGAAAGTAAATGCCAATAACAGAGACCAGAGCAGAACTCCAAAGCCGTAATCCCAGTAGAAGAGCTGAAACTTCCACTCTTTGCTGGCTAGTTTCTGAGTGTTTGCCCAACTGCCCCAGCAGAGCATTGTTATCACACACATTAATACGGCAACATAATAAGAATTAATTATAGTCATGGCTACTTCCAGTCATAGTTTAAATACGGAAAGAATCTATCCGGTTAAAGCCGAACATGCAAGAGGAAAAGATGCTAAGTTTATTCGGGTGAAAAAAGAATTGGAGTTAACGTGTTCTTGAAACATCAGGTTAAGGCAGGTATAACAGGTCAGCGCTTATGAGGATTAGCATTTTTGGTTTGGGATACGTCGGGGCCGTGACCGGAGCCTGCTTAGCTTCGCATGGTCACACGGTGGTAGGGGTAGACATTAATCAACAAAAGGTAGAAGATTTTTCGTCAGGTCATCCCTCCATCATTGAGCCCGGAATGGAAATACTGCTGGCAACTGCTAAAGAGAAAGGGCTCCTGAAGGGAACCCAGGATTGTTGTGAGGCGATTAGGGAGAGCGAGGTTTCCATTGTTTGTGTGGGGACGCCCAGCTCTGCATCCGGAGCGCTGGATTTGAGCTATGTCCGGCAGGTGTCAGAAGAATTGGCCAGTGCAATCAGGAAAAAGGGCACAAAACATTATCTGATTCTGCGGAGCACAATGCTTCCCGGCAGCACAGAGAAGCTAATAGAAGTTTATTTTAAGGATTTATTGGAATCGGCTTTGTTGGAGGTTTATTATTTCCCCGAATTTTTGAGAGAGGGGACGGCAATTAAGGACTTTGAAAAGCCGGCATTGGTTGTGGTTGGGACATCGGACGGATTACCGCCTTCGCCTGAAATGGAGCCTATATTTGGTTTGCAGGTTGAAGTAGTGAAGTGGTGCACAGCGGAACTTATCAAATACGGGTGCAATGCGTTTCATGCCCTTAAGATCGCCTTTGCCAATGAGATCGGGCGCCTGGGGAAAGAGCTTGGATTGGATGCACTTTCTGTGATGAGAATTCTCTGTCGTGATACCAAACTGAATATTTCTTCAGCTTATTTACGACCGGGAAATCCTTTTGGAGGATCTTGTCTACCCAAGGATGTGAGAGCTCTGACGGATTGTGCGCGCCGCAACGGGGTCAGTATGCCTATTATCGAAAATCTGATTTCGAGCAATCAGCAGCATTTGTCTTTAATGTTGAAGTTAGTGGAATCGTCCGGATGCCGGGAAGTGGTAATTCTGGGCCTTTCATTTAAGTCCAATACGGATGATCTTCGGGAAAGCCCAATGGTAGAAGTGGCTCAAATTCTGTTAGGCCGCGGCTATGAAGTTAGGATTTTCGATCCGCTTTTGAATGTATCTGCTTTACTGGGGAGTAATAAGCGGCTTATTGATGTGAGGATGCCGCATCTAGCTTCACTGCTTAAACAGACTTTGAGTGAAGCTGTAGGCGGGCGGGGGATGATAATTGCCTCCCAGCCTTGTGTGCCCCTTGAAGAGTTGAAAGAGCTGGTAAGTGCGGAACACCAAATTCTGGATGTGAATGGCTGGACAGAGCTGCAGGTATTGCCCGCTCAGTACCATGGTTTTTGCTGGGAGCTGAACTAGCAGCTATTTCTGCGTATCAAAATGTCTCTTGCACTTAAGAGGGTAAGGGATGGGGAGATGGCTTCCGATTGCTTAGTCTGATGGAATGGGTGTAGCCGGCTTGTCGGGCAAGAGAGATCGCCTTATCAAAGTAGTTGCCCACGTTGTGGGGTGAGTGAGAATCCGAACCAAAAGTAAGGGGGACTCCTTCGGTGTGTGCCATCGCGAGAATATCGAAACTGGGGTAAGCTTCCCGGCATTCTTTGTCCCACCCGGCGGTATTGATCTCGATAGCTGTGCCTGTTTTTGCGGCTGCTTTTAGAAAATTCCGGTATAGAGAAGAACAGTCACAGGTGGGGCGGAAATTAAATTTTTTAGGCAGATCGATGTGTCCGATGATATTGAATAGTCCCGACTCTGCTGCAAGAGTTAAGCGCTCAAAGTATCTTTTCCAGATATCGTTGATATTCGATTGAACCCACAAGTGTTTTTTTGCCGGGTTATCGATATCCCAACCGTCTTCCAGGTAATGGACTGAGCCCATCAAATAATCCCAGGGATAACGCTCTGACAGATCCCGAACCCAAGCTTCCTGCCCCGGTAAAAAATCCACCTCCAGCGCGACGCGGATGGGATAATCTGGGTACTTTTTTTTAGCTTCTTCTGCCATCTCCAGATACTCAGGGAGCTCGTTCAAAAGCATTCGCCATTCGTCGTATCCGTCTGTGGGCATCGGTGCATGGTCTGAAAAGCCAATTTCAGCGACGCTCCGCTGAATAGCAGTGGCAGCATATTCTACCAGGCGTCCTTCTGCGTGCCGGCAGAGATAATTGTGAGTATGATAGTCGGCGGGGAGTTTCATCTGAATTTGGAGGTAGAGCTAAAAATGCAGGTTATGGTTTGTTTGTGAGTTTCTTCACTATCTGGTCTGTTTTGAGGCCGACAATTTGTACAACTTTGCTTCGGCTGGTCTGTCCTTTCAAAATCTGAACAGAGCCTTTCGAAACATCCAATAAGTCCGCTAAAAATTCAATTAAGAGCTCATTAGCCGCTGAATCCACTGGAGGGGCTGTCACCTTGATTTTCAGAGCGTCACCCATCTGGCCGCAAATCTCATTACGAGAGGATCGCGGCTGCAAACGAACGGATAGAGTGCAGCCGGAAGCGGTTTCTTTCAGATAAGAGGGTAGAGCACTCAAGTGGAGAATATGCTACTGGATTGCTTTCAAGACAGAATAGTTTCGTTTCCCTTTCCTCAGGAGAAGATACTTTCCGAACATAAGGTCCTTTGCCGTGACCATGCGTTGGATGTTATTCTCGCGGATATTGGCCAGATAGATACCGCCGGCATCCACGTCTTTGCGGGCCTGTCCCTTGGAAGTGCAAAGTCCGCAAAGCACCAAGAGCTCCAAAAGCGATTTGCCTTCACCGGAAAGGTCCGAAATGGATATTTCTCGGTTGGGCACTTCAGAAGCGACATCTTCAAAATTTCTTTCGGAAATGCCCTCAACGGTTCCACCGAAGAGAATCTCGCTAGCCCTAATGGCGTCTTGTGTGGCATCTTCTCCGTGGATGAGCCGAGTCATTTCATAAGCCAGGGCTTTGTGTGCAAGGCGTGCTTCCGGCTTGGCTTCATGTTGAGCAGAGAGCTCTTCAATCTGTTCTCTGGAGAGGAATGTATAGAACTTGAGGAGCTTAATTACATCGCGGTCATCGACGCGTATCCAGAATTGGTAGAAACGGTAGACACTTGTTTTATTCGGGTCCAGATAGACGGCCCCGCCCAGGCTTTTCCCGAATTTAGAGCCGTCAGAATTAAGCAGGAGCGGCAAGGTCAGACCATAAAGTGTGACACCGGACATTTTTTTGCTCAGGTCCATTCCGGCCGTAATATTGCCCCATTGATCACTGCCGCCGATCTGCAGCTCGCAGCCAAATTCTTTGTTCAGATGGCAGAAGTCATAAGCCTGCAAAAGCATGTAACTGAATTCGGTATAAGTAATGCCTGTTTCGCTTTGCAGACGGGCTCGAACGCTTTCCTTGGCGATCATGGTATTGACCGAAAAGTGTTTGCCCACATCACGAAGAAAGTCCAGAAAGGTGAATGGGGCCATCCATGTTGCATTATCCACCAAAAGGGCCGGATTTGGCCCATCGTTAAAATCAAGGAAGCGAGACAACTGTTTTTTTACGCACTCGACGTTATAGGAGAGTATTTCGCGCGTGAGCAGCTGGCGTTCAGCGGTGCGACCGCTGGGGTCGCCAATACTGCCGGTAGCGCCACCGGCCAAGGCCAGGACATGATGGCCCAGCAGCTGGAATCGGCGTAGGGTCAGAAGGGGGATCAGGTTGCCAACATGCAGACTGTCGGCCGTAGGGTCAAATCCACAATATAAAGTTATCTTTTTTTCGGAGAGTAATTTCGTCACACCCTCCATATCTGTACAATCCGCAATTAATCCGCGCCATTTGAGTTCGTCCATTACGCTCATCGGGAGGTGAGTATAAGGCAGGGGCCAGGAGATGTTCAATCTCAGAATTCGGAACATATAAAGGATATACTTGCCATCTGAAGAGGAAAAATCGTCTTGAGCTTTTGAATGTGTTTTCGTAGAC
>CAZSTC010000004.1:33011-64732 GCA_964609795.1 uncultured Verrucomicrobiota bacterium | reverse complement strand
TTTTTCTCCTATTCCCCCTTTCCCTTTTCGGTGCGCGTATTTTTGAGGCAATGCGACGAGGCAGTTGCATTTTGTGAGCAACTTACACACTTGGAACAGAGTCGTGGAGTTGCACTAGGGGAATATACCTATACGCTTCCAACCGAGGCACAGTGGGAATACGCATGTCGTGCGGGTACAACAACCTCTTTGAACAACGGTTACAATCTGACCTATCCTTGGTTTAGCTTCGCTGCATGCCCTTATCTTAAGGAAGTCGGATGGTCTCCGCTAAACAACAATGGAGAAATTATACATAATGTTGGTTTGAAGAAACCAAACGCATGGGGATTGTATGATATGCATGGGAATGTGAGTGAATGGTGTTTGGATTGCTGGACATATGGCGACTACAGACCCTATAAACAAAATAATCCTCTAAGATTATTTTCAAAGACTGAGGGAAAAGTTCAATATAAAATAAGAAGAGGAGGAGCTTCTGGTCCAAATTCTTCGCTTTTGCGTCAAGAATGGTCCTGCCGTTCCGCATCCAGAGGTTTCAGTTCAATTACAGACACCAAACCCAATAAGGGATTTCGGGTATGCCTCAGTACAACTTTACATTATCTCAAATCACCGAGAGAAGAAAATGGAAGTTCAGGTGAAAAGAGCAACTGACATTTTTCCCGGTTTGAAGTTAGTAATTGTGAAAAATAGAAAAGGAAGACGCATAATTGGGGGTGGTGATGTGGGTACAGGGCGAGGAAGTGGTGAACAACGTTATGCCGTAATTCCACCAGCCAAAGAAGGTGAAGATACCTGTTGGGGTGGAGATAATCCCCCCGCTGGATATGACACAGTGGCAGATGCGATCAATGCTTTTTTGGAAATTCAACGATCGTATTGCCTCAAAAACAGTGCGCATTTTTTTGAGGCAATGCGACTTAAAGAACGATAAAAAACTTTAATTCTCTCTGGAAAAAGGATAGTCTTCTCCAGCCGTTGGCTCAGAGGATTAAGACGTGGTTGCAAGTCTGTTCTTCTCACAGAAAGGAGCCCGACCGAAGCGATACAAAATTGTGGATAGTCTAAATTTTCATCGAACATTAGTGACCTACGGGATTATGATCCCAGCGGTTCTGCTGATGGGATATTTCATAGGTACCCCCTCTGGTACAGGTGGATACATGCTCATTGCCCTCCTTTTGAGCATCATGGTATTTCCCATTATGATGACCCATCACCACTTGGTGCTGGTCGCTTCCTGGAATGCTGCTTTTACGCTCGGATTCCTTCCAGGTTTGCCCAAGGTATGGTATTTAGTCGCCGCCTTCAGCCTCGGTATGACCATGCTGGCCCGGATTGTTTATCGGCAATCCCTTGTAACATATAGGCCGCTCTCCTTTGCCATGCTGTTCCTGGCCGCCGTAGCGATCTTGACCGGCTTTTTACGGGGTGGCTTAGGTATGAAAGCTCTGGGTAGCAACATGTACGGGGGCAAAGCGTTTGCCTATATCATCATTGCCGTTATAGGCTATTTTGCCCTGAGCTCGGTCCGGATTCCCAAACAGCGCGCTCTGCTTTGCGTGGCTTTGTTTTTCTTCATGACTTTGACCCTTACCCTTAGTAACGTAATTTATTGGATGGGCCCTAAGTTTTGGTTTCTCTATCTCTTTGTGCCCGTAGATTACGCCATCGGACAAGCCCAGGCAGACTTCCTCAGCACCGAAGTGCGACGCTATGGCGGTGTCGGTTTTGCATTGATGGGTGTCTATTTCTACATGATGATCCGCTACGGAATACGAGGGATTTTCGACATCACGCGCCCATGGCGGATCGTGACTTTGATCCTGATTGTTGCCGGCAGTATGTACGGAGGTTTTCGCTCTACTGTCATTCTCTATCTCCTCATTTTTATCTTCCAGTTCTGGTTTGAAGGTCTTTTACGTACAAAGTACCTCTGGTTGAGTCTGGCCGCCCTTGTCATCAGCGCATCTCTTCTCTATCCCTTTGCCAGAGAGTTGCCTGTCTCTTTTCAGCGCAGCTTGAGCTTTATGCCGGGTCTGAAAATCGATCTGGCTGCCCGAGCTGACGCAGATGCCTCAATCGAATGGCGATTAAAAATTTGGTCTGTACTCTGGCCTCAAGTTGGCGATTATCTCCTTTTGGGAAAGGGCTTTGTCTACGATTCATCAGATGTCTATCTGGCAGAAGAATCCACCAAACGCGGATTTATGCAATCCGAAGACTTTGCCATTATTACCGGTGATTATCACAGCGGACCTCTCTCCATCGCCATCCCTCTGGGCATCTGGGGGGTTATCGCATTTATTCTAATTAACGCATTGGGTCTCAGGATGTTATATCTCCAGTTTAAAAATGGTGACCCAGACCTTTACCTGTTTAACCAGGGTATGCTGGCCCTTTTCTCTGCCCGTGTAATATATTTCTGGTTTTTCTTCGGTGCAGTGGCTTCGGATTTAGCGACTTTTGCCGGAATCCTAGGCCTGAGCATGGCCATTAACGGGTCTCCGCGCACAAAACCTTGGGTTGCTGAAGAAGAAGAACTTGAAGTGGAAAGCTCTGTAGAATCCGTGTCCGAACAACCCATCCTTCCAAGGCCCAGCAGCATTCCTGCATCCCGATGGGTATTGGATAAAGGGACTTTGAAAGAGCCCGTAAAAGATATCTAAACGAGGCATCAACCGGCCCGGACTGGATGCGGCCCGTGTTTATTGAAAAATGAAGTTTTCCATCATCACTCCCGTTTTTAATGGGATGCCTTGGATAGACTGCTGTATTCGATCTGTTAGAGATCAACAGCAAGTTGATTTGGAACATATTATCCAGGATGGAGGCTCTTCCGACGGCACAGCACAGCTCTGCCAACAATTCCCTCTGGTGCAATATGTTCAGGAGAAAGACCGAGGTATGTATGATGCCATTAATCGGGGCTTCAAACGAGCCCAAGGCGATATTTTCCTCCAACTCAACTGCGATGAGCAACTGCTGCCCGGAGCCCTGTCTGCAGCATCCCGATTTTTCGAAACTCATCCTGAAGTAGAAATCGCTTTCGCCTATGTGCTTGTCTTGAACCCGGAGGGAAACCTCCTCTGTTACAGAAAAACACTTCTCCCTACCCTACTCCATACACAAATCTCTCACCTGGCCACCCTGACCTGTGCAACGTTCTATCGCAGGCAAGCAATTGAAAAACACGGCCTTTACTTCGACACTGACTATCGGGTCCTGGGCGATGCCGAGCTGATCTGCCGAGCGTTGAACCGGAAAGTTCGTATGGCTATTTTTCCGGAATATACCTCAGCTTTTACGATTACGGGCAAAAACCTCAGCAATGACACTCGCGCCATCCCTGAACGCCAAAAAATGGCGGCAAAGGCTCCATGGCTGCTTCGAAAGGCAAAACCTCTGGTCAAAATGTATCACCGTATCGCCCGCAAATTAGGGGGCGTCTACAGCCAGGGACCTCTCGATTATTCTGTTTACACCCCTGCCAGCCTCCAAAACAGAATCTCCTTCCACGTTGAAAAACCCGATTTTCGCTGGAAAGAAGTCTAAAAAAGAGTCACCCTCTCCTTAAAACCATTTCCACTCCCAAAAATGGGAATTCCAAATCAGGTCCGCTCCCGCAACAGCGATGAGCACATAGATAATTTTGAAAAAATGGGCGTCGCTGAACTTCCGGTTCAGCCAAACACCAATCCAAACTCCAAGGGGAACCAGAGGCAGACAGTATAAACCTATCTTCAATGTTTCAGCCGTAATAATGGCCTTGGGCGCGAAAAAGGGAAGATTGATAATGCTTTGGTCGATAAAGAAAAAGGGAAGCTTAAAAGCATTGATAAATGTAAAAATAAAGATGGTTGTCCCCATGTAAATCTCTTTGCTCATTTTCTGAGGCAAGAGAAACATCGTCACGACCGGACCCGCTCCGTGCGCGAAAGTGGAGGTCAAGCCGGCAAAAAAACCATAGGGCACACCGCTCTTATACGAAGGCGTAAAAGCCTTCGCATGTTCAGCAATATACTTGCGCGCAATCTGAAAGCCGACAAAAGTCAAAGCCAGGAAACCGATCAGAAAATTTAAGTGGGACGCAGTAAAACGGCCAAATAGCTGCACCCCTATCACAATACCGACTAAGACACCCGGTAATAGAAACCAAAAGTTCTTCACTTCCCATTTTTTCCAGTAAAAATACATACTGAACACATCCCCGACGCAGAGAAGCGGAAGCAATATCCCCACTGCCTTAGGACCAAACGCCACCACGCAAAGAGGCGTCGAGAGCATCCCCAGCCCGCCTCCGAAACCGGCCTTGGATAACCCGATAAAAAAGCTCCCCATCCCTGCCATGAGATAGGGAAGGTAAGAATATGCAATATCCATACGCCGAAAGAAGGTACTACAAATACGGATCAATCAAAGAGAATTTTTAAATGGGACAAAATAGCGCTATTTTGCCAGCGTAAATATCTGTCTCTAAAAATGAGTCATTTAGTCTCTAGTTCACCCATTTTTAGAACCTCCTGCAGACCAATATTATCCAATCATTTTTATTTTAAGTAATTCTATTTCATTAACTTATAATATATTAAAATGGTCTCTGGCATACTTTGAGCTCATTACCTGTCGAGTGCCGGCCGGTAGGCTGGTAAGGACGTGAGTGAAGGACACTCAGTCCTAAAAAATGAAAAAAGTTTGGATAAGAGAAAGGAAAGACTATGTTAGTAACTAGACAAAACATGAATGACTGGAATGAGTTCGACCTCTTCAATTCGTTTGACAAGCTCGGACTTGAAATCAACAAGCTCTTCGGATTCCCATTCAATGGGTTCAGAGCGAACCCAGCAATGGAAGATGAAGGTCTTTCCACAAACCTCTACTCAGAGGGGAACGACCTGATCTTCAGAAGCAACATCCCGGGAGTAGCCCCCGAGCAAATCTCGGTCAATGTGAAGGATAACGTCCTCAGCATCGATGCGGAGCGTAAAAGCGAAAAAAGCGATGAAGCTCAGCCTAAATACTTCCGCAGAGAACGCTCTCAAAGCCGGTTCTACGGAACAATCACTTTACCCGAAGGGGCTCAAGTGGATAAAGTTACGGCGGAATACAAAGATGGCGTGCTGACGGTTCGGGTGCCGCGTGCTGAAAAGCCGCAGCCCAAAAAAATATGTGTCTCTTGCGAATAAATAATTTTAAAAAGAAAGGAATAATACTATGTCAAACAAGAACTTGGAAAAGAACGTAAATGTGACCTCCAGCGTCGCTCAAAGCTGCGACTGCTCGCCCGCACCGAAGGCGGAGAGGGTGTTCAGAATCCCCAGAGCGGACATCTACCAGAATGGAGATAATGTGGAGTTGGAACTGGATATGCCCGGTGTCTGCAAGGAAAACGTGCAGATTAGCTTGGAAGGCAACGTGCTGACCTTGACCGGCAGAGTGAGTGAAACGCCCTCGGAATGGTCACTCATCCACTGTGAAAACTTGCAACGCGATTATCAGCGCGCCTTCGAGCTGGGGGCTGACGTCGATTTGGAGAATATCAAGGCTACGATGAATGCGGGCGTTCTGAGGGTAACTCTCCCCAAGATGGCAACAGCCAAGCCCCGTAAAATCGAAGTGACGGCCTAAAGCTTAAACCTTACGGCATCCTGAAAAAAGGAGGCGGATGCCTCGCTTTAAGCGGCCCGGCTTGAGAAGTCACTCAAGGGCCAGAAAAAAACGGCTCTGCAACAGCAATCAAAGAAGCCTTCGAATTCGCCAGATGGATTCGGAGGCTTCATCCGTATCAATCCGTTCCGCATCAAAAAAACGGAAGATTATTTAGAAAACTCTCCCTTCAAGCTTCTGTTTGGCAAGTACGGCTGCACCCGTGATCCCCGCATCATCTCCCAACTTGGAAGACTGCACCTTGAACGAATCTTCTGTTCCGGGGAATGCGTGCTCGCGGGCCACCCGCTCAATAATCGGCATCATTCGCTCTTCCAGAGCATCTATGATTCCACCGCCCAGGACGATGATATCCGGATTCAGGAGGTTCACTACGTTGGCAACGGCAATGCCAGTGTATTCTGCGGCTTCATCCACCACTTTGCGCACACATTCATCGCCCCGGTTCATTGCCTTCAATAGGTCTCCGCTGCGCAAATCCTCCATTCTCCCATCGCTCATCATCGCCAGAAGCGATTTCTCACCCGCTTGAATGGCTTTATCGATTCTCCGGAAGATAGCGCTGCGGCTCGCAAACAGCTCAAAACACCCCCGGTTGCCGCAGTTGCACTTTTCTCCGTGGACATCCAGTACCGTATGCCCAATCTCTCCGGCCGTCAGATGCGACCCACGATAGAGCTGACGATTTAGAATCAAACCAGCCCCCACGCCAGTCCCTAAGAAAATCCCCACCATGTTTTCCGGAACTCCCTTGAGCTCTTTATGGTAGATACCCAAGGCAGCAATATTGCAATCGTTTTCAATAAAAACGGGAATTTTCAGCTTCTCTTCCAGCTTTTTTTTAAGCGGAGCATCCTTCCACTTGAGATTTCCGGCAAAAATAACATCCCCGTCCTGGGAGATAGATCCGGGAGCCCCAATCCCCAGCCCGCGCATCTGCTCGGGCTTAATATCAAAATCGTCGGCTAATTCCAAAACACAACGCGCAATCCTTTGAACAACCTCTTCAAAACCGCGTTCCGGTTTAGTCCGAATTTTATTTTTTCCCAGAAGCTTTAAATCTTCTCCAAATACTCCAGCCAGTATTTTGGCTCCACCCAAATCCACTCCAAGATAGTAGTGTTCTTTAGATTTTTCTTCCGACATTATTGAAAATATATACTAAATTTTTGTTTTCTTTAGAGAGATTAAATTCTCTATTTCTTTTCGGAGAATATTGTAAACAACCTCCACGCTATGGTTTGCATCCACAATTGTAAAAGAAAATATCTTTTGCAACTTGTGATACTGTTCCATCATTAATTTCTGAAACCGGAGAAAGCTCTCAAACCAATCCTGGCTCAATCCCAAGTCGATCCCGCTTTCCCAATAATCCAAAGTCCGGTTCTTAAGAAAATTCCGCTCAATCAGTTTTTCTGAAGAAACGTTGAGATAGAACACCGCATCCGGCTCCAGTGCAATTCCATAGAGGGTCCTCACCCATTTTTCGTCCATGCCGCGGACCAGATCGCGAGCCATCAAAGTGTAAATATAGCGGTCGGCCAGAACCATCCGTCCTGAACGCAAGGCCGGAAGAATAACGTTCTCAAGCTGGTCAGCAAAATCGGTCGCATAAAAAAGACTCATTGTTCTGTGGCTCAGAATATTGCCCGTTTTTGCCTGTTCCAGCTCTTCGCTCACCAGGGTTGAACCATGCAAGCCAACTTGCACCGTAGCGTGCCCGCTATCTTCCAACCAGTTTACCAACTTGGCTATCTGGGTTGAGCGCCCAGAACCATCGGCCCCTTCCACTACAATCAACTTGCCTTTCAATCCCTGCACATCCACCCCGGGGATACCGGCTCCATAAAACTTCCTTTCAGAAGGAGCCAGGGACAAGATATTCGTATAATTCCTATATTTGGACTTGGCTCTTCTGGGAGGATTGGGTGAACCCTGAGGGTTGTTGACTACCCCCTGCGTTATCCCCTGTGGTTTCCTCTTCGGATTTCTTTTACCTGTCTTCATTCCTCTTTCCATCTTGTCTCATTATTTGGGCAAAGCAAATTTCTCCAGGTCCAGATGGCTGATCAATAGCTTCCTTACCTGCGACTGCTGCTCCTCAATCGTAAGGTTGGCATCAATCTCGGTGAAGCCAAACTCCTCTTTGAGTTCCATATATTTTTCCAACATTCTGCCCTGGAATATCCTGAAGCTCTCTTCGCGTGTGGGCGCCAGCTTCAAATCCATACCAGCCTCAAAAAACTTCAGCTCCGGCCTTCCGGAGAGAATTCGCTCTAACGAAACCTCCAGATCGGCCTTGAACAAAAAAGTCAGATCCGGCACCACCGCAAAACTATAGAGCTCACGTACCCAGGACGGATCGCAGCCTCGCACCGTGTCCCGCACGAAAGCCGTATAAACATAGCGGTCACACAAGACGATGTATCCCGCTTTCAACATCGGGGCCAGCTGCCGATCATATCGGTCTGCGAAATCAGTGGCGTGAATCAAACTGAATGTCGTTGGCGTCAGGAGCTCCTTTTTTTTGCCCTTGCTGGTAGCGCTCTTAACCAATTCAGAAGAGTTCCATTGACTGAAAAACACTTTCAATCGCTGTGATTCAAGCCAACGGCGCAAAAGCTGAATTTGCGTGCTCTTGCCCGATCCATCCACCCCTTCCACAACGATCAATCGTCCTCTGTATCCCGACTTGCCCGGTAGCTTATTCATCCCTATTACCCTCTCTATGCCCTCAAGTTAAGTGGTTCTTTCCATCCACACCACACAGAGAGCTTATCCATTTGTTCACGTTTTTTCAGTCTTCTCGTATTAATCGGCTCTTACTTCCGGAATGACCTCCAAACCTGCATCATACTTTCCAATTTTTTATTGTTTGCGCGAATCCTCACAACCATTGTTTTACCGATGGCCAGAAGCAAACTGGTCGCCAATGCGGGTCTTTCCGTGGCCATTCTCTGAAAATTGGCTACACTTAGTCCGTAAAGCTCAGACTCCACATTGGTCATCACATCGGCGGAACGCGGGGATTGGTCAAAAAGGCAATGCTCACCAAAAAAATCTCCTGTTGCTAGAGTCGAGAGGATGCACTCACGCCCCTCCACATTAATTCTGACTCGCACCTCCCCTTCGATCACAAAGTACATTTGCTCCGAAGGCGTCGCATTCTTCACGACCAACGAATAAGGAGGATATTTTCTGTATTCAAGGAAATCTCCCAACTGCTTCAACTGATTGTCATCCAGAAGACCAAATAGTTTAATGCGCCTCAGGGTCCCCATACTCACCGTGTGAGTCTTGCTCTCCAATCTAGTCTCCTCATCTTCATCATCTTCTTCATTGAAGTAAACCCGGAATTGAGGAAAATCACTCGCTTTAAACCAGATATCTTTACTGATCTGGTATATCCACGTGTCTTCGGCTACTCGTTCATCCTGCACCCAAGCTTCCAGAGTACCAAAATCCACAGGACCATATACAACGTTGTCTACGGCCCAGACCTTATAATCTACAGAATCGCTTCGTTCAGGCATACCGGTGCAATATACCCGCTTTAAGTCTAAAAGTAAAATGATAAATCGCCTTCTGCTGTTTTTTGCGCATTGCCTCAAAAATAGACGCACCAAAAAATAGGCATCTCTCTGAATATGAGAATGTAAGCTAAAACAGAACGGGTAAAACTGAAAGCAAAGCGCCATTGTCATTTCAGGGATAAATAGGATAAGGGCCGACTCCTTATGTAGTCGTTGAGACAAAGGGCACGCAATCTCATACATGCCATTCGTCCTTTTTTATTTCCATCTTCCTTGCAGAGAAAGCATTCAAGAGAATCAGTGATGCTTATAGAAAGAAGTAATCTTCTCCCATGAACAATGGAAGTGTAGCTCTCCAAGGCCCAGTTTTATTAATTCAAAACCTTAGACGACAGCGTAAGGATTTAGTGCGTTTTTTCTCCCGGAGGCGGATAGTGTTTATCCTCATCATCTAAAACAAGAATCCAATCCAAGTTTTCTCCCGGCTCAGGTGAAATAAATTCAATCTGATCTTGTTTATCGATTGTCCCGATTTCCGTCGCTTTTCCATCTCGCGGATTATACCACCAGGCTTTTATCTTAGCTCCACTTATGAGTGAGGTTCGGATCATGAACTTTCGCCCGGTCGGGACATAGATCATTGCGTAAGTCCCACTTTTATCTCGAGTAGCAACAAAGCGATACTGGCCGGCTCCGGGGACAGAGGATTCGATTTCAGCTTTTACAAGGAGGTCTGGATCTGGAATACGAGTCAGATAAGGCCGGCTTTCCATCAACTTCTTTCCGTAGACCATTTGTTTGGCTCCGGGTTGGTTGATCGCCTCTTTCCAGGTCATTAGAGGACGATTTTTCGGGTCTCTCCCTTTATCATACATTTGCCAGACAGAGTGATGTCCATAAGTGTGTCCGCATGCTCCATTAAAGATGTCCCAATATAATGCCCTACGAACATCTGCCGAGGTTGAATGCCCGAATTGATCGGGATTAAAGTCTATAGGGTGATCTTCATAGACAGGTTCCGCATCTATGACGGGTTTAACCGGTGTGCGATTGTAGTCATCAAGAGTCTTACTATAACGACCTGGGTAATTAATAGCATGACCATTTTGACGCATATTAAAACTCAACCAGGGCTCGTTATGTAGCCATTGGGCTGAGCCAGATGCCCCGCTGGGATGATAACTCATCAACTGTTTAGCGCCTCCTTCTCTGATCCCCTTGGCCATTGCTCTGATAACCTCTATTTTTTGCTCAGAATCAGCAGGACGGTCTCCACCTAATATCCAGATAATTCCTTTTTCTTTATAGCGACCTCCAATAAAACGTCCGTATGCCTCTGCATTCTTGGAGTTGAATAAGTGCTTATCACCATCATTCCAATATCTTCCCCAGGTGGGAAGTAATCCCACGTAGAGCCCTAACTCATTTGCGCGATCGACGATATAATCCACATGATCCCAGTAGTCATTTTGAGGCCCCTCTTTTAGAGCCGGCTTCTCTGGATTAAAGTCTACAAATGGTAACAATCCATAAGCATTGGGGGTGTTCAAACCATCCATCTCAGCCAAAGCCACTGCCTGGATTACCGTATACCCCTGTTTGGCACGTGTTGTTAAATAGAGATCGGCTTCCTCTCGATTCAATCTGTGGAAAAGCTCCCAGGCAGTATCGCCCAGATAGAAGAAGGGGACTTCATCCTGAAGCACTAGAAAACGGTTATTTTCGGATACCCGAACCGGATTCTGCGAGGGATCGAAGTTTTGGCATAGGCCGATTGCCCCCGATACAAGAACGAACAAAACTGATAAGATAATTTTCTTCATAGAGTTATTAACGCATAGTACATCAAAAACATAATCTTAGTTCCGTGACTAAGTCACTATAACCTCTTCAACACCTTGTCACAAAGCCCAAGTTAAACTGTTTGGGAGCGAGATTGCAATCTCTTTACGTGAAAAACTCTCTGTTCAGTTGGTCTACAAAGTTTTGGCAACCCTTGTTTTTTACTACAAGCCTCTCACCTCGGTGCACTCTAATTTTGTTCCAATATGGTTCTTTGCTCTTGTCGCTTCAAAAAGGCTCAAGTAGCATAGCCCTCTAGTCGGGCGCTGATAAAACCGTCTGAAGATCAAACAGTGACAAAGAATCACAAGATACTGGAAAACTCTTCCACTCCAACCGTTCTCGGAATTGAAGGAGGCGGTACTCATACCGTAGCTCTCTGGGCTGATGAAACAGGCAATCACCTTCGAAGAATGGAATTTGGTTGCGGAAATGTCCGTCTCCTAGATGACCAAGCCCTTCTACAGCTTTTCCGGGAGATACAGGAAGCCGGCAGCGACCTGCCCTCTCCTCAAAATATCTGTGCTGCCATGGCTGGAGCGGTCAATGATGACGATAAAAAGCGGGTTCTCAATCTGGGCCGGACAATCTTTGGCACCGCCTTTTCCGAAGTTTACAGCGACCTCCAATCTCCCCTCTTTGCGGCAGAACTTCCCGCCAATCATTTCCCGGTTCTCGTACTTTGCGGAACGGGTAGTTGCTGCTATGCCGAAACCTCATCCCGGGAACTATCCTACAAATCCGGAGGCTGGGGCCACCTCTTGGGTGATCGCGGAAGTTCCTATCAGATAGGCCTCCAAGCACTCAGATCATGCCTGACATTCTGGGATCAAACACAAAAATTTCCCGCTCTGGGAGAGAAAATCCTTTCCTTCCAACTTCTGAACTCTCCTGCCGATTGGATTCAATGGTCTCTCCATGCCTCCAAGCGGGAAATTGCTCAACTGGCACAGGTCGTTTGCCAAAGCGCTGAAAATGGGTGCCCTCTCTCTGAAGGGATATTAAGAGAGGCAGCAAGCAATCTGGCATCAGATGCCCTTGTTTGTGCTTCTCAGCTTTCAACCTCGGGGGAGTCCCCTTTCTTCATTCTTTCAGGGGGATTGTTGAAAAAAAGTGCTCTTTACCGAAAATGGGTTTCAGAAAATATTCGCCAAAAACACCCTCACTCCCCCATTGAGCTGCTACAAGTCGAAAGCGTTTGGGGCGCTGTGAAGAAAGCCCTCCGATCGTTACCTCAAGGATCACCCGTCCCGCTTCCCAGTGCCACAAAAACCTCGGAAGCCGTCCCCACTTCCCCGGCAGCGAGCTCTCCCACCGAGCAGCGCAACCCGCGATCTATGCACTTGGATGAGCTCGAAATCGAAGACGCTATCCAGCTCATGATCGATGAGGAGCAATACACTCAGCAAGCCATCCAATCTCAGAAGCCGCTCATAGCAAAACTCATTCGAAAAGTCTCAGAAGCCTTTCAGAAAGAGGGACGCCTCTTCTATGCGGGTGCCGGAACCAGCGGACGCCTGGGAGTGCTCGATGCCAGCGAGTGCCCTCCCACTTTTGGTGTAAGCTACGATTTAGTTCAGGGAATTATAGCCGGAGGACAGGAAGCTCTCTGGCGCGCAGCAGAAGGAGCCGAAGATTCCTTCCACGAAGGCACCCGCACCGCCCTTTTCAGAGGAATTCGCCCCCGGGATGTCGTTATCGGTATTGCCGCCAGCGGCACGACTCCCTTTGTCCTGGGAGTTCTCTCGGAATCCAAAAAAATAGGCGCTTTTACGGCATTGCTCTGTTTCAATCCCAATCGCAAACCTGATCCGAATCCACAAAACGAACCCGATATCGTCCTGGCTGTTCCTACCGGGCCGGAGATATTGACCGGCTCAACCCGCCTGAAATCCGGTACCGCCACCAAACTGATCTTGAACATGGTCACCACCATCAGCATGGTGCAAACCGGCAAGGTCATCAGCAACCTCATGGTGGATGTCAGGGCCAGTAACGATAAGCTGCGAGATCGCGCTATTCGTATCCTCTCTCAACTGACAGGCTGGTCCCGCCAGCGCTCACAAGATGCGCTGGAACAAAACCAGTGGAATATCCGCAAGGCGATGGAACAAAAAAACACGCAGCAGCAGCTCTCGTAGCCTTGAGCGTGTCGCCAAAAAATATTTTGCAAACTTCGTTTTACATTTGACGCACCGCCTTTTTTGGACTACAGTACCCCCGAAGTTAGATTTCGGGTGGGGATACTCTTTTACGAATTATCCCCGCCCCATTTCTCCTGATTATGGAGAATGAGAGCGGTGCAAGAGCTCTCTATTTCCCATTTTTCCTGGAGGGGGTGGTTGTCGTCAAAAAAGGTTGATTTTGCGCAAGTTTTAGAATACCTTTCTGCTCGTTGATGAATTTCGGCCCTTCATTGGCCTTCATAGACGATTGATGAGAGAGACCTTTAGTATCGCAAAAAATAGCTTCATGGAGCTTCTCAGGCAGCCTATTTTTCTGATCCTGATGAGCACCTCCAGCGTTTTTATCGTCTTCCTTTCCATTACCCCATACTTTGGTCTGGGAGAGGATTTAAAGTTGGTTAAGACCGGCACGATGGCAGTTCTCCTGCTGTCCGGACTTTTTGCGGCCGTCTTGGCGGCGACCTCCTCCCTCACTGATGAATTGAAAGGTGGAACCGCCCTGGCCGTTCTTTCAAAACCGGTCGGCAGAGTCTCCTTCCTACTGGGCAAGCTCATAGGTGTCTGTTCGGGCCTTACCGTGATGGTGTACATCAATCTTCTTTCCATCCTCCTGGCCAGCCGCATGGGTTATGACTCCTATGGCGATGCGGATCATGTGGCTTCAAACATCTTTTATGGCAGCATGGCGCTCGCTTTTGGGGTGGCTGCCTTCATGAATTATTTTTTAGAGAAAAACTTTGTTTCCAACGCCGTCGGCTCTCTGACAATCATTCTCTCGATGGCTTTCGTTGTAATCAACTTTTTCGATAAGGATTTTCAGCTCCAGCAGTTCGCGGCCGGAGTAGATTGGAGCCTTCTGCCTGCGGTAGTCTGCATCCTTTTCATGCTATGGCTGATCGCCTCTTTGGCCGTCACCTGCTCGACCCGCATGGATATGCTGGCGACTCTGACCATCTGCATTCTTGTTCTGATGCTCGGGCTCATGTCCGATTATTTGTTTGGCAGAATGGCAGAGGCCGGCTCCTGGATAGGTTCTTTGCTTTATACAATCATCCCTAATTGGCAAAATTTCTGGCTGGCAGATGCCATTGAAAATGAAAACGGAATCCCCTGGGCTTACGTGGCTCACGCTTTCAGCTACATGCTCTGCTTTATGGCCGCTGTGGTTTCTTTGGGATTCTGCATGTTCGATAATCGTGAGCTCAATTAAAAGCTCCCTCGGAATCAGGATATCAGGATAAATAGTTTACTTTAAGAATTATGGAAAAAAGTGTTGAGAGAATCGGCCTGATCAATCTGGCAACCCTCCTTCTGGTGGGTGGTTGTTTTGGTTGGATGGCGGTTTACAGTGGCTCACTCACCGTTCTTGTCGGTGGAGTCTTCGTAGCCATGGGCTTTGTGGTCGGGTGCGTGAATTATTTCCAGATGCGCCTGAGTGTCCGCGAATGGAACGAACGTCTGGAAGTAGGAGAGCTCAAAAGGAGTGCCGGCGATTCTGCTCTCTTCAGCACCGACACCGAGCTCTACCCTGCCCGGCGCGCCCGTGAGCAATTTGAAAAATATTTTGTTCCGGCCTTTGCAACGCTTCTGGCCGTCACTCAGGGCATTATGGCCTGGTATCTCTGGAGAAAAATACCTGAACTGGGTCCCATCATCCCCGGAAATTCCCTTCTAGTCATGGCTCTCCTGGGCGTAACCGGCTTGCTCCTCTTTATCGTAGGCCGCTACGCTGCCGGTCTTTCCCGCATCTCTCACCAGCGCATTCTGCAAGCCGGCGCCAGCTACCTAATGCTGGGCTCGGTTCTGGCTCTATTCAGTACTCTGGTGGAAGCCTTCACCTGGTTTGGTTATCCGGGAACAGATAAAATCGTAGCTCAAATACTGATCATCTTTCTTGCGGTAGTTTCTATCGAAACTATTTTGGGTCTGGTCATGGAAATCTACCGTCCGCGCCAGCGCGGTCAAATGGGCCGAGTCCTCTACGAAAGCCGCCTGATCGGCCTCCTGGGTCAGCCCGATGGTCTGATTCGCACTGCCGCTGAAGCCCTCGATTACCAATTCGGCTTCAAGGTTTCCGAGACCTGGTTCTATCGCCTGCTCGAAAGAACCCTGGCCTGGATTGTATTGGCTCAGTTAACGCTCCTCTTCCTCAGCTCTTCAATCGTCGTCATTTCTCCTCAGGAAGAAGCACTGCTTGAGCGTTTTGGAAAACCGGTTCCCGGCAAAGAAATCCTGCAGAGTGGTTTTCATCTAAAATTCCCCTGGCCGATTGATAAAATATATCGTTGCCCCAGCCGCGAAATACATACGCTTTACGTAGGTTTTGAGGATGATGTAAAACCCCAGTTGGAGCGTGAAATCATTCTCTGGACCCGCCAGCACTACAAAGAAGAATTCAACATGCTCGTCGCCAGTAAGGACGTCACGACGCTCTTGGATTCGAGTTCAGATCAGGCGGTGCCCGTCAACCTGCTCTCGGTCAATATTCCGGTTCAATATCGGATAAAAGACGTAAAATCCTGGCTCTTGAAGAACGAGAATTCCGAAGTTCTGCTCAAAAACGCAGCCAATCGGGAAGTGATCCGCTACCTTATTAACGTCGATTTGGACGAAATTATGGCCGAGGGCCGTCTGAAAGCAGCTGAAGAAATCAAAGCGCGTATCCAGGAAAACGTCGAAGACCTCGGTGTCGAGATCACCTTTGTCGGTTTGGAGGGAATCCACCCGCCTATCAAGGTCGCCGATGCCTGGGAAGCTGTGGTGGGCTCACTGCAGGAAAAAGAGGTGAGCATTCTCAATGCCGAGTCGTACGCCCTGGCGAAGGTTCCCGGCTCGCATGCTGATGCCACCAATATCGTCCTCACTGCAGATAGCTTGGGACAGAGCAAAACCAATGTCGCTTACGCACAAGCCAAGAGCTTTGAAAACCAGGAAACCGCCTGGAAAGCATCACCTTCTGTCTACACACAACGCTCTTACCTGGAAACAGTCGCCAAAGCCACCCAGAACACACGAAAGTTCGTACTGGGAAGCACCAACACTCAGGAAACCATCTGGTTGAACCTCGAAGACCGTTTGAACAAAGATCTCTTTCGCGATCTGAATGTGGATGAAACAAATTAAATATTGAACATCAACTGAATCAGTAAACAGCCCCTTACCTATTAACCCTAATCACTTTAAATAATATGAAAAAACGTAATGCTATCAGCCTGGTGACCGGATTTGTGCTGGCACTTATTTTCGCTCTGATGATGTTTGCTTTTCAAGTGCGTCAGACCGATATCGTCGTTGTCACCACTTTCGGTAAATATTCCCGCAGCATCACCGACCCGGGACTCTACTGGCGTATGCCTTGGCCCATCCAGAAAATTCACCGCTTCGACAATCGCGTTCAGAACTTTGAACGCGTTTTTGAGCAGACCTCGACCAAAGATGCCATCAACATTCTGATCACGGTCTTCAGCGGTTGGAAAGTGGTCAACCCTCAACTCTATCTGGAAAGCCTCAACGGAGATAAACTCAAGGCCGAAGCCGCTTTGGAACCGATGATCCGCAACTCCAAAAACGCCGTTATCGGCCAGAGACTCTTCTCGGAGATTATTTCCACCAATGAATCGGGAACCAAGTTCGATTTCATTGAAGAATCTATTCTCTCCCAGGTTAAGGAAAAATCCTTGGCCAGCTACGGCGTCGAGGTCGATTTTGTGAGAATTAAACAACTGGGCTTGCCCGAGAGTATCACCACCAAAGTCATGGACCGTATGCGTGCAGAGCGTGAAACCCGCGTAAAACAATTCCAAGCAGAAGGTGAAAAAGAGGCACGCATCATCCGCTCCCGCGCTGATAATGAGGCCAGCAAAATCCTGGCAGAAGCCAATGCCCGCGCCATTGAGATTACCGGCCAGGCTGAAGCCGAAGCCTCCAAGTACTACAAAGTTTTGGAAAGAAACCCGGACTTGGCGATCTTCAATTTCCGCCGGAATGCGTTGGAGACCTCTCTCAAAAACCGTACAACATTGGTCCTGGACTCACAGACAACTCCTTTCAATCTGCTCAAATCTGTCGGGACCAACGACACTCTCTCCGTCACAACCGAACCTAAAAATTAGAGAAACGTTCAACCACGATGAGCGATAAACTGGAAAAAAGCATCCAAGAGTTAAAGAAAGGCCGCTCGGGCCGACATAAGAATGCCTCTGCAATTCCGCAAGCACCCGATGACGCCGGAGCTCGTGCCCTGAGCGAAGCCTTGGATAGCGGTTTTAAAATTGTTAAATTTCTGATTCTGGGCTTGGCTGTCGCTTTTCTCTACAGCCTTACCTTCACGGTTCAGCCCGATGAAATTGCTGTAAAACTCAGATTCGGGAAACCTGTGGGCGTAGGCGAAGCTCAAATATTGAAACCGGGCCTCCACTGGGCTTTCCCCTACCCCATTGATGAAATCGTCCGGATTTCTGTCGGCCAAAGCCGCACGGTTGTCTCTTCAGCCGGCTGGTTCCCGACAACCCCCGAAATGGAAGTCGCCAGGCAATTGCCTGACCCTACTCCTTTTCTACGCCCCGGCATTGAGGGCTACGTCATCTCTTCCGATGGCAATGTCATCCATACCAAGGCGACTATGAAATATCGGCTCAACCCCAACACCGCGTTGGATTACGAGTTCGGTTTTTCAGACCCTACCAACTTGCTCCAAAGCATTTTGGATAACGCGATTTTCTATGCTGCCACCCACCACACAGCCGAAGAGGCCATCTACAAAGATCAGATTGCCTTTAATGAAGCCGTGCGTCAGAGGGTTTCTCAATTAGTCACAGATCATCGTCTGGGAATCAACATTGAGACGATTGACGTGCAAACGATGCCGCCGCTCTCTGTGCGTGATTCCTACGATTTGGTACTCAGCGCCCAGCAGGAAGCCCGTACGGCGGTCAATCAGGCCGAAGCCTACGCCCGCACAACCATCAATGCCGCCCAGGGGCAAGCCTCTACCATTCTGGCTGATGGGGTCACTCGTAGTAACCAGATTGTGCGAATCATGGCCTCCGAAGCGAATTCTTTTTCAGAGCAGTTGCCTTACTTTGAGATGAATCCAATGCTCTTCAAGGAACGCCTGATGGCAGAAACCATGCAGACCATTCTGACGAATGCTGATGATACTTTCTACTTCTCTCAACGTGAGGGAATCCAAAGAGAACTGCGCCTCCAACTCAATCGGGAGCAGATCAAATCTCAACGCGAAAAAGAAAAAGAAGAGGCAGCCGCAGCAGCTACCGCCACTCCTCCTCCCGTCCGTAGAAGATAACCTTTTTGACTTTTAAGACACATGCAATTTAAACATCAATCGCACGACCAGGATCATTCCGCTCACAAGCACGAGCATCACTCTCATGAGAAATGCTGCACGCTCGATCATGAACACAGCTCCTCTTGCGGCTGCGGGCATGACCACGAGCACACGATGCTCCCCCTACAGGTCACACTGGCTGGCGTACTTTTTATTATCAACTCCTTCGTCCTTAACCGTATTTATGGTTCAGAAAGTGCCCTGGCCGCCTCCAGCGCGATGCTGGGAGCCCTGATCATGGGTGTTCCCATTATCTGGACTTCGATTAAGAACCTGTGGTGCGGAAGGATCCTGAGCATGAACGAGCTGGTCTCCCTGGCTGTCCTGGCCGCATTTGCCTCGGGCAATTATCAGACAGCGGGCATTGTCGCTTTCTTTATGCTCCTGGGTGAAATCATCGAAATGCGCACAGCCGATGGTGCCCGCAAATCCATTGAATCTCTGATTAAGCTGGCTCCGACCAAGGCACGCCGCATCTCAAGTAGCGGCGCTGAAGAAGAAGTCCCCGTCAAAGAGCTGAAAATCGGTGATATTATCCGGGTCAGGCCCGGTGATAACGTCGCCGCTGACGGTGTCATTCAGACCGGGCAGGGTTCTTTTAACCAGGCCAACGTTACCGGCGAATCTCTGCCGATCGATAAAAAACCCGGTGATGAAGTTTTTGCCGGTACTCAAAACCTCACCGGTGTTCTGGAAATCCGTGTTTCCCGCGCAGGTGAAGATACCACCTTGGGCCAGGTCCATAATTTGATTTTAGCTGCAGAAAAGACGCGCCTCCCGATCATGCGCATTATCGATCAATACATGCAGTACTACACCCCTCTAGTCCTGGTAATTGCCACCCTGGTCTGGGCCTTTACCTTCGATCTGGAGCGGGTCATCGCTGTTCTGATCGTAGCGTGCCCCTGCGCTTTTATTCTGGCAACTCCCAGTGCAATGGTCGCCGCTCTTTCCGCGGCTGCCCGCTTGGGAATTCTGATCAAAAACGTGGCTGATATCGAGCTGGCAGCCCGAATCAATGCCTTCATTTTTGATAAAACCGGAACTTTGACTCAAGGCACTCTGATCGTCAACCGCTTGAACCCCGTTGAAGGGGTTACCCCGGCGGAATTGCTTCTGGTCGCTGCTTCTGCGGAAAAATACAGCAACCACCCGACCGCCAAGGCGATCAACCAGTTGGCCAATGAGGCAGAGATATCTCTCATCGAACCGGCGGATTTTGCGGAAACTGCCGGCCGTGGCGTAAGCGCCAAAGTGGAAAACGACACCGTGATTATTGGCCGTGCTCAATGGCTCAAAGATAACGGCGTGAGCGGCGATTTTCTACAATCTGTAGATTTGAACGAGTCTGAAGGTTTTAGCATTCTCTTTGTGGCACGCAACAATCAGTTTATCGGTTGGATTGGCCTTCAGGATGAAACCAGAGCCGAAGCCAAAGAATCTCTCGCTGACCTGGGCCATTGCGGAGTCCGCCGCATCGCCATGGTCACCGGAGACCGCAGGCCTGTTGCCGAACGCGTAGCCAAAGAAATCGGCTGCGAAGAGGTGATCGCTGAGTGTCTGCCGCAAGATAAGGTCGATTTCGTAGCTCTCATGCGCGAACGCGGCTACAAAGTGGCTGTCGTGGGTGATGGTGTCAATGACGCTCCTGCCTTGGCGGCCGGTGATGTCGGAATCGCGATGGGCGCCGCCGGCAGTGAAGTCGCGATTCACTCTGCCACGATCGCCTTGATGAATAACGATCTGCGCCGTCTGCCTTTCCTGGTGAAGCTCTCCCGCTCGACTCGCTCCATCATCAATCAGAATTTCCTTTTCGGAACTCTTTTCATTATCTTTGGTCTTACTTTCGCCTCATGGGGATATATCAACCCCATTTTGGCTGCGTTGCTCCACAACGCCGGGTCCCTCATCGTTGTGTTCAATAGTGCCCGCCTGGTCCGTCATGGTGAAGAGCTTGATGGCATCCAACTGGATCAGAAAGCAGAAGAACCTCCTGCACCTCAGGAACCGGTTCCTGCCAAAGCCTAAAAAAAAGCCGCAGGTTTCGCTGCAGCTTCGACATACTATTCACAATAGACGCACCCCGAAAGGTGCGTCTGTTGTTTTTAAAACGCTTTGTGTTCGGTCCGGCTGATGATTTCCTGCTGCAAATCCCGTCCCAGATCACAGAAGTAATCGCTGTAGCCGGCCACTCGAACGATGAGGCCGCGATACTTTTCGGGATCTTCAAGCGCTTCTCTCAGGCTTTGAGCGCTCACCACGTTGAACTGAATATGATGCCCATTTAACCTGAAGTAGGAGCGCACCAGACTCGCCCACTGATCAATCCCGTTCTCATCTTCAACCAACGAGGGAGTCAGCCTCATATTGAGCAAGGTGCCGCCTGTCTTCAAATGATCCATCTTAGCCGCGCTTTGGATGACCGAAGTTGGCCCATTCCGGTCCGCCCCCTGCACCGGGGAAATTCCTTCTGAAAGCGGACTTCCCGCTTTACGGCCATCTGGAGTGGCACCGGTCACGCTCCCGAAATAAACATGACAAGTGGTCGGCAACATCTCGGCCCGATAAGAACCCCCTTTCGCATTGGGAACCCCATCCACCGATTCCACACAATGGTTGAAGACCCTCTTCATCATCTCATCGGCCAACTCATTATTGTTGCCATACTTTGCGGCATGGTTCAGCAGTCTCTGCCGAAAAACCTCCTGCGGTTGTTCATCGAGCTCACCCTGGAAATTCTCATCCAGCGCATGGAGAAGCGAAGGCAGTGAAAGCGATTGCTCCTCATAAACCATCTGCTTGATGGCGCTCAGGCAATCCGTAATGGTTCCCAAACCCACAAACTGGACATAACTGTTATTATAGCGAGCCCCTCCCGAATTATAGTCTTCCCCTTTGAAAATACAGTCATCGGTCAGCACGCTTAAAAATGGGGCCGGCATTTGATTGGCATAAAGCTGCTCAATAATCATATTGCCCCGAAGCTTGATCTTGAGAAAGTAATCAAATTGGTTCTTCCATGCCTCAAAAATATCCTCGAAATCATTGAAGTCGGTGACCTTGCCCGTGTTGGGGCCCACCCGTTTTCCGGTGCGCATATCCACCCCCTCATGGAGAGCCAGCTCCAATAGCTTAGGCATATTAAAATAGCCTGTGAGAATGTAGGCTTCCTTGCCGAAAGCGCCCACTTCAACACAACCACTGCAACCTCCCGCGCGGGCATCTTCAAGGCTTTTGCCCTGGCGAAGCTGCTCCTGCACCACGGCATCCGCATTGAAAATACTGGGGAAGCCATACCCATTTGCGAGCACCCTCAAGGCCCGTTTCAGAAAACGATCCGGATTGCGCACTGAGAGCTGGATATTACTGCTGGGCTGCAACAGGTGCATCTCTTCAATGATATCCAGAATCATATACGAAAGCTCATTTACCCCATCTTTTCCGTCCGGGAGGAGCCCCCCAAGATTTATATTCGCAAAATCAGTATATGTTCCGCTCTCTTCAGCGGTCACACCTACCTTCGGCGGCGCGGGATGGTTGTTGAACTTGATGAAAAAGCACTCCAGCATCTCCCGTGCGATCTCAGGCGTCAGCGTCCCGGCCTTCAGCTCCCGGTTATAAAAAGGCCACAAATGCTGGTCCAACCTCCCCGGACTGAAAGAATCCCATCCATTGAGCTCAGTGATGACCGCCAGATGGCAAAACCAGTAGTATTGGAGCGCTTCAAAAAAGGTTCTGGGTGCATGGGCAGGAACTTGCAAGCACGTTTTGGTGATGAGCTCCAGCTCCTTTTTTCGGTCGGGAGATTGTTCCTCACAAGCCAGCTCGCTGGCAAGCGCTGCATGCCGTTCAGCAAAAAGAATCAGAGCATTACAGGAAATTTCAAACGATTTTAGGGCTTCCAGCTTGTTCAGCCCTTCCGGATCGGCTTCCAAATCTAATTTAGCACGAACTCGTTGAATATCCGCTATAAAATCCAGCATCCCTTTGCGGTATATTTTGTCATCCAAAACGGTATGCCCCGGTGCACGCTGCTCCATGAACTCAGTAAAAATCCCCGCGCTATAAGCCTCCTTCCACTCTTCGGACATATGCTCAAAGATATGGTCCCTCATGGAGCGCCCCTGCCAGTACGGAATGATCTTTTCCCGGTATACTCTTAAGGTTTCCTGCTCCACCTGGTAAGAAGTCTTCGGCCGACTGTTCAAAATCTCCAAATCTTCCACCCGATGGCAAGTCAACTCCGGATAAGTGGGACAGTTCTTGGGTTTCGGCCCTCGCTCACCCACAATCAGCTCCTCTTCACCAATGTAGATTGTCTTGTGTTTACAAAGGTGATAGAAAGCTTTTGCGCGCATTACCGGGATCGAATACCGGCCATAATTCATTTGGTAAAAATCAGTCAACAAGACTGCTCGCTCGTGCGAAATCGAAGGCCGGGCATCCAAACTTTTCTGGCGCAATTTACTGGTTCTTGGAGTCATAATGAGTCTGCTCTTTTTGAGCAATCAGCTCTTTATACTAGACCATCTTTACGCCGGATGCAATGCTTTCAGAGGTAGGTCATTTTTGTCTCGTTTTTCAATCAATCTTCATCTTAGATTCCTAATATAGAAACGGCAGACTTTTAGAAATAGTATTTTCCGCTTCTTCACCTCACTCTCTGACTTCCCTCTCGCCTTGTGGATAGAGTGTTTTTTCTTGATTTTCGCGTCCGGATTCGTCATTGTTCATGCCAATGCTTCTTTGTAAGAGTGGCTAAGGAACAAAAAAAGAAAACAGGAAAAGTAAAATCAAAACCCTCACCCGTGTCCGTTCATCACAATAAAATGGAAGAGGTTTTTGAAGATGTTGAGCTTTCCCAAACGCCACCGTCTGCCCCGGAAGATAATTCCGTTCAGAAACCCAGTCGCTTAGGCGTCTGGGATGGGAAT
The DNA here is from genome assembly GCA_964609795.1 of uncultured Verrucomicrobiota bacterium. GTDB lineage: Bacteria > Verrucomicrobiota > Verrucomicrobiia > Limisphaerales > UBA1412 > UBA1412. The sequence goes on along the minus strand of CAZSTC010000004.1, from coordinate 41,220 downwards.
TCCTCCCTGAGGCTCTATATGAAAGAGCTGGGGGAAGTTACGCTGCTGACTCCTGAAGAAGAGGTTGAGCTTGCCGCAAAGATTAAGAAAGGCGATGCTCAGGCTCGTGAAAAGATGATCAAAGCCAACTTGCGCCTCGTCGTTAAAATCGCCAGAGACTATGAAGGCATGGGCCTGCCCCTTCTGGACCTGATTAACGAGGGAAACTTGGGCCTCATGCGGGGAGTGACGAAGTTCGATCCGGCTAAAGGCGGAAAGTTCTCAACCTATGGCTCCTGGTGGATCAAGCAGAATATCCGCAGGGCCATCGCCAACCACTCCAAGACCATCCGTCTCCCCATTCACCTGAAGGAGAAAATTTCCAAAATGCGCCAGTTCATCGATAAATTTCGCCAGGAAACCGGCCATGAACCGCAGGATGAAGATTTGGCAGCAGAGTTGAATTTGCCTGTTCACAAGGTGACTATGCTCCGGGAGGCGAACTTGCCTACGGTCTCTCTGGATGCTCCCTTGGGCGAAGAAGGAGATACCTCTTTAGGCGACATCGTAAGCGATGACGCTGCATCCACTCCCTATCAACACCTGGAGCAAAAAACAATGCGACAGATGCTGACAGATGTCCTCAACACTCTCGATGAACGTGAAGCCGGAATATTGCGGTGCAGGTTCGGATTGGATGGCGGTTCTGAAAAAACATTGGATGAAGTAGGCATGATATTTAAAGTCACCCGGGAACGGGTCAGGCAAATACAGAACATCGCACTCGCCAAAATGCGAGTCATGATTGAAGAAATAGAAAAAGAGAAATTAAAAAATGAATAAAACCACACTTTTACAAGATATTCGCGATATCATACGCTCCGTCCCTGACTTTCCCAAACCGGGCGTCATTTTCCGTGATGTCACTCCGCTGCTGGGGAACGCTCACCTTTTCGGCGCTTCATTGGATTTGCTCCTGGATGGATACTCCAAAAATAATGTGGATGTCATTGCCGGTGTTGATTCCCGTGGCTTTATTTTCGGTGCGGCCGCCGCAGCCAGAGCCGACCTGCCTTTCGTTCCCATCCGCAAAAAAAACAAACTCCCCTGGCATACTTATGAAGAAAGCTATGAGCTCGAATACGGGATTGATACTTTAGCCATCCACCAGGACGCCTTCCGCCCCGGAAGCAAAGTCCTTCTGGTAGACGATCTTCTGGCTACAGGCGGCACGGCATTAGCTTCCCTCAAGCTCATCCATCGTTGTGGAGCAAAATTGGTCGGATGCGCTTTTCTTATTGAGTTGATCGACTTGGGCGGTTCAGCCAAATTAAAAGGTGTCCCTGTACGTTCGCTGATTCAGTACTGATTTAATGACTCAATGGCTTTATGGAATAGACCTGGGACTTTTCAGATGGGTAAACCAATCCTGGTCCCATCCGTTCCTTGATAGGCTATTCCCCTTTCTTTCGGGTAACGATTTTTTTTACCCGATCCTGGCATGTCTGATTGCCCTTCTTTGGATTAAGGGAGGTCCCAAAGGCAGAGTGTTTGTCTGCATGACAGTGCTTGGTTTTCTGCTTTCTGAGCTCCTCGTATCCAACCTGAAGGATTGGATTGCGCGCCCACGCCCTTTCATGACACTGCCCCCGGATGACATGATTCTGAGGCTGGGCAAAGGCGGGAGCGGCAGTATGCCCTCTTCCCATGCCTCAACCTGGTTTGTTGGCGCCACAGTTGCCTGGATTTACTGGCGCAGCAGCAGATTTTGGATGCCGCTACTTGCCGCAGCCGTTGCTATCTCCAGAGTTTATAACGGAGTCCATTATCCTTCGGATATCTTTGTTGGCGCCTGTATTGGAATTGGTTGCGGAGTTTTAAGCGTCTATGGAGGCAATTTCGTCTGGAAAAATGTAATCGGCAAATACATCCCCCTCTTTACCCAAAACATTCCCGATCTCTTAATTTTGAAAAATCAGAAAAAATCTCCACAATCTCTTTCCACCGTCCCTCTTAAAGAGAAAACCGATACAAACTCTCAATATCTCTGGCTGGGGTATTTCCTCATCGGCGCAATGCTGATTTTCAGATGGGTCTACCTCTGGGCCGGTAAGATTGAGCTCTCTGAAGACGAGGCGTATCAGTGGGTCTGGTCCAAGTATTTGGCCCTTTCCTACTTCAGTAAGCCTCCCATGATCGCTTACACCCAGTGGCTGGGAACTCATCTCTGGGGAGATACAATGCTTGGCGTCCGCTTCTTTTCTCCCGTCTGTTCGGCGATCACCTCCTTCCTGTTATTACGGTTCCTGGATCGGCAAGTGGGTGCCAGAATCGGCTTTTTTGTTGTCATGGCAGGTATGTTAGCCCCCCTGCTCGCGGTCGGCTCTATCCTCATGACCGTCGATCCGCTGGCGGTCCTTTTTTGGACTGCTGTTCTGGTTTGCAGCTGGAAGGCTATTCAGGAAGATTCCCTTACCTCCTGGATTTGGACAGGCATCTGGATCGGCTTTGGCTTCCTGAGCAAATACTCCACGCCTCTCCTCCTCTTCTCATGGGCATTTTTCTTTTTGCTGAGCAAACCAGCCCGGAAACAATTGAAAAAACCGGGCATTTACATGGCTCTGGGCATCTCTCTGCTTTTCTCCCTCCCGGTTCTCATCTGGAACTATCAGAACGACTGGATATCTTATCATCACGTCGTCGAGCATGGCGAAGCGTCCAAAGCCTGGAAGTTTACGCTCCGCTTTTTTGGCGATTTTACCGGCGCTGAACTCGGCCTTCTCAACCCGGTTTTTTTCTTCATGACACTCTGGGCTTCCATCGCTTTCTGGAAAAAACGCGACATGCTCACTCTCTACCTTTTTTCCATGGGCGGACCCATCTTCGCAGCATATTGGCTTTATACGTTCCACTCGCGGGTTCTCCCCAACTGGATTGCACCCGCAGTCATCAGCCTCTTCGCTCTGGCCGGTATCTATTGGGGGCAACTTGAAGCTTCCAGACCCAAGCTCACCCGCAGGCTCTTTACCGCCGGCTTTATTGTTGGCTTACTCATGGTCATTCCGCTGCACGATTCCAACCTGATACAGAAAGTGTCAGGCAAAACGCTGCCCGCCAAGCTCGATCCTCTCCGCAGGGTCAGAGCATGGTCCACCCTGGCTGAACAGGTGGAGGAAGTCCGTGAGAGACTCCAAACCGAAACCGGCAGCAAGTTCTTTATCGTCGCAGATCACTACGGGCTCACTGGTCAACTCTCTTTTGAAATCCCGCTGGCGCGTGAGAGCCTCAATCCCCCGGTAAACCCGCTGGTCTTTTATCTCTATTCCACCGGACCGGATAATCAATTCTATTTTTGGCCCACCTACCGCACCCTTCGCGTGGGGGAAAATGCGGTTTTTGTAACCGAAGTCGATAAACCGAAGGAGACTCCCCCAGAGCGCGTCTTGAACGACTTCGAGAAAGTGGAAAATCTGGGGTATTACGAGATAGAATATCGCGGCAGAGTTTTCCGGCGTGTTCAGTTATTTGCCTGTTATAACTGCAAACCGCTACCATCGCCCCAATAGGCAATTTTTCCGGAAAAAACCGCGTAAAACCGATAATCTTCAAAGGCTTTTCTGGACAGGGCACATCAGAATTGCTAGCATCTGTCGCGGCCGCTCTGTCGGCTGTACGAACGGAAGGGTGGCTGAGTGGACTAAGGCGCCTGACTCGAAATCAGGAGATGTCGCAAGGCATCCGGGAGTTCGAATCTCCCCTCTTCCGCCATCTCAGAGGTGGAAAACTTTTTCATCCAAAAAACAAATTATCTTTATATTATGGAAAAACATAGTTTTCAGGCAGAAATTCAACAAGTACTGGATATCGTCATTCATTCTCTTTACACCGATAAAGAAGTCTTTGTCCGGGAATTGATTTCAAATGCTGCTGATGCTTGTGAGAAGGTGCGCTTCCTTCAATCCTCAGGGCAAGATATTTATCAGTCTGATATCTCTCCCACGATTTCGATCAAACTCGATGAAAAGGAAAAGAAGATTATCATCACCGATACGGGCTGTGGGATGACTCAGGATGAATTGGTGGAAAACCTGGGCACCATCGCCCATTCGGGCACCAAAGCTTTCCTCAAATCGGTCCAAGAAAAACAGGCGGCTGAAAAAGAAGCAGCCAAAAACGGAACCTCTTTAATCGGTCAGTTTGGTGTCGGCTTCTACTCCGCCTTCATGGCAGCCCATAAAGTAACAGTATTCACCCGCTCCTGGCAACCCGATGCGGAAGGCTGGAAATGGACCTGCAGCGGAATGGACGGCTATGAAATCGAAAGCGCCCAGGGATTAAACCGCGGCACCAGAATCGAACTCGATCTCAAAGAAGACGCTTTGAATTTCGCTCAGCAATATGAGATGGAGCGAATTCTCAAGCACTACTCCTCCTTTATCCAGTTCCCGATCTCCCTCGAAGATAAGCAGCTTAATACAGTCCAGGCGATCTGGGCCCGCAGCAAAGTCGATATCAAGCCCGAGGAATACACTGAGTTTTACAAGTACATCTCTCACGACTCCAAAGACCCTCTGCTCAAGCTCCATTTCACGGCCGATGCACCGCTCCTCATTCAATCGCTCCTTTTCGTGCCGGATAACAACATCGAAAAAATGGGATTCATGCGCCTGGAAAACGGTGTCAGCCTTTATTGCCGGCGTGTGCTTATCGCAGAGGGCGTCAAAGCTAAGGGCCTCCTGCCCGAGTGGCTTCGTTTTGTCAAAGGCGTAGTCGACAGCGAAGACCTGCCGCTCAATATCTCCCGCGAAAGCATGCAGGACTCCCTGCTCATGAAGAAACTGAGCAGCATCATTACCAACCGCTTCCTGAAGTTCTTGATCGAAATGGCCAAGAATGACGCTGAGAAATACAATAAATTCTACGAGGAATTCAACAGGATGATTAAAGAAGGTATCCTCTCTGACTTTGAATACAGGGAAAACCTCTCCAAACTCCTCCGTTTTGAATCCTCAGCCACGGAACCGGGCAAAACCACTTCTCTGGAGGATTACCTCCTCAGAATGGGTGCCGAGCAAAAGGAGATTTATTACATCGTCGCTCCTCACCGCAAGGCTGCCGAGGCCAGTCCTTACTACGAGGCTTTGAAGGCTAAAAAACTGGAAGTTCTCTTCTGCTACGACGCTGCCGATAACTTCGTCATGGAAAACCTCATGAAGTTCGAAGATAAGGAAATCAAACCTGCCGAACAGGCCGAAGTTTCCGTCGAGACAACGGGAGAAAAACTCACTCCGGAGCAATGCGAACACCTGGTTAAGTGGTTCAAAGAGACGCTCGGCGATAAGGTCAAAGAGGTCAAAATTTCTCAACGCCTTGTGGAAAGCCCGGCTGCTGTTGTTCCCGATGATAAATACATGACCAACTCAATGCGGCGCCTCCTCAAAGCGATGCAGAAAGAGCAAAACCAGGATAAACCCATGAGCGATGGCTACAACCTGGAAATCAATCCCTCAAGTCCGGTCATTTGCCATCTGTACCGTGCATGGGATGCCAATAAGGAAATAGCCCCTGAAATTGCTCAACAAATTTTTGACAATGCCTGCATCAGCGCAGGCATCGTGGATGATTTCTCTCCACTTCTTAAACGCATGAATAAGCTGATGGAAGAAACCTTGAAAAAATCCCTCTAGGCCGCCAAGCCTTTTGGAACAGAAAACGCCAGAAGAGTGTTAAACTTCTTCTGGCGTTTTCTTTTGGCTCAACAGAGACTCTCTTGATCTATGAAGATAAAGGGCTCTGTGTCTCTTGCATGCACTGCTTTTCTCGGGCGACTGCGGCGCGATGCTTTTCAAGCTCTCTCAGCTCAACTCGTCTCACCTTGCCCGTTGTCGTCTTGGGCAATTCAGTGACAAATTCAATTTCCCGCGGCAGTTTGTAGGATGCAGTCAGTGCCCGGCAATGTTTCTGAATGTCCTGAGCCAACTCATTGCTATGGGCATAACCGTCATGCAAAACGACAAACGCCTTCACGAGCTGACACCGGGTGGCATCGGGCTTACCCACTACGGCAGCCTCCAAAACCGCCGGATGTTTCAGGAGTGTGCTCTCCACTTCAGCCGGCCCAATCCGGTAGTCCGAGCTTTTAATGATATCATCAGCCCGTCCGGTAAACCAAAAATAACCTTCCGAGTCACAAATTGCCCGATCACCGGTCAGGTACCATCCATTCTTGAACGCATTTCGGGTCATCTCAGGCTGTCCCCAATACTCGGTAAAGAGACCGACCGGACGCTCCTGATCAACACGAATTGCTATCTCACCCTCTTCTCCATCCTTCACGGGCTGCTGGTTATCATCTACGATATGAATATCGTAGCCTGGCATCGCTTTGCCCATCGAGCCCACTCGTAATTCATGATGGCGCGAGCGAACATTGGCAATCTGAATCACCGTCTCCGTCTGCCCATAGCCTTCATAAATTTCCAGACCCGTTCCTGCTTTCCAATTGGATACGACCTCATGGGTGAGGGGTTCTCCCGCGCTGACACAGTGCCGTAAAGCGGGGAATTTATACTTTCCGACATCCTCCTTCATCAACAGCCTCAAGGCTGTAGGAGGGGCGCAGAAGGTACTGATTTTGTACTGCGAAAAGGTATCTAAGATGCGGATGGGCTGGAACTTCTTGAAGTTCATCGCAAAAACTGTCGCCCCCATCTGCCAAGGCCCATACAAACTGGACCACGCAGCTTTCCCCCACCCCAGATCGGAAATATTCCAATGTAAATCTTCGGGGCGCAAATCCAGCCAGAGCCCCCCGGTCAACCGATGCGACCACGCATAACTGCAATGAGAATGAACAACCATCTTGGGCTGCCCGTTCGTCGCACTGGTAAAATATAGAATAGAGGGATCATCCGCCAAAGTCGGTACGTAGGAAAACTTATCCCGAGCCTTTTCCACTTCTTCTTTGAAGCAAATCCACCCCGGCAGGGCTTCTTCAACCTGAATCTTGACACCATCAAAGAAGCTAGCTTTCTCGCTGCCTTCTCTGTCTGTAATCAACGCTTTAGGTTTGCAGGATTTGACTCGGAATTCCAAATCTCCCTGGGTCAGAAGCTGCGTTGCAGGAACGGGGACCGCTCCCACCAGCTCCAGCGCCAGCATCAATATCCACCACTCGCTGATGCGGGGCAGCATGATGACGACGCGGTCTCCTTGAACAACTTGGCAGGCATTCAGGAAATTAGCCGCCTGACATGCCTTTCGAAACAACTCTCTGAATGTCAGCCTCGTTTCCAATACGGTCTGCTCTGCTCCAACACAAAGCAATGCATCAGCTCCGGGGCGGACAGCGGCCCAATGGCCTATGGTATCCCAAGTAAAATTATAATATTTTTCTGGTCTGTTCACTCACTTATTACATAGCCTCACGACTTTTACCGCGAGGCCTCAACCGGACCTTTCTGCCGGCTACACTTTCATGATTTCTTTTTCTTTCTCTGCCGCGCGCTCACCCACTTTTGCGATAAAATCATCAGTCAATTTTTGGGCTTTCTTTTCGGCATTAGCCAGATCATCTTCAGTGATCTTAGAATCTTTCTTGAGAGCTTTGAGGGCCTCAATTGCTTCACGACGAACCTGCCGAATAGCAACGCGTCCATCTTCTGCATACTTGCTGATCATCTTCACCAGCTCCTGGCGGCGCTCTTGGCTCAGCTCAGGCATCACCAGACGTATGGCCTTGCCAGTGACCGCCGGTGTAATACCCAGATTACTCTTAAGTATTCCTTTCTCAAGCGCTTTAAGAGTACCCGCATCCCAAGGCTGCAGCAAAAGCACTCGAGGTTCAGGCGTGGTAATTGTAGCCACCTCTTTGACTTTCATCATGTTCCCATACGCCTCAACCTCCACATTTTCAACAAGAGCCGGGGAAGCTTTCGTTGTGCGGACACCCGTAAACTGATGTTCCACGGCTGCAATGCTCTTGGACATCTTATCCGATGCTGTCGCTAAAACTTGGTCTATTGTCATAACAATTTAGTTTTTTGTTTGCTCTATACCTGCATAGCCAGACATCTGCCAGCAAGGTCTTCTCTAGCTTGCAAAAAAGGATTCTCAGTGACAAGCCTTTTGTGAACGGCTCGGTTTAATAATCGCAGCATCTGGACTACTTGCAAAGTGTGGACAGCTGAATCAGCACTCGCAGCATATTTTTAAGCCGGGGCATCTCCAC
>CAZSTC010000004.1:0-32911 GCA_964609795.1 uncultured Verrucomicrobiota bacterium | reverse complement strand
CGCCTCCGGTCAATACCGTTTCATATCCCGCGCAAGCCGCTACCCCCAAACCGTTATAGGGAATATTCCAGATCAGTTTTTCCCATTGTGTCTTCAGGAGATTTTCAGCAACCTGGCAGGATACCCCGACCGATTGAAACATGTTTGAAATCTGATGCGTGCGCTCCAAAGGCTTCCGGCCATACTCTCCCAGGACGACATTGCCATGCTTTATATGATGAATGTGGCCGGGCTTGATTCGATTTAAACAAACAAAGCAGAGTCCCCCAATGATATTATCCGGGCCAAAAAGTTCAGCCAGAGTCTCCACATTACCCAGACCGTTCTGCAAAGTAACAATCAAAGTTTGCGGCCCTACCAGCGGAGTGAGCAATTCTCTATACCTCTGATTGGCAGTCGACTTCAACCCAATAAACACCATGTCGCAAACACCAATCTCTTCAGGACGCCGGGCTACATGGGGACGAATATGAAAGTCCCCATCCACGCTCTCTATAAACACCCCGTCCGCGGCGACTTTTTCGTAGTCTGACCGCAAAAGAAACCAAGTCTCATTACCGGCTTGCAGCAGTTTGGCCCCATAATAACTGCCAATCGCTCCGCAACCTACAACACCGATTTTCATCTTTTAAGCTATCGCTCCGTCTGGCAATCCACTTTCCCGGAGAGTTTCTTCTCCAAAGCCTTCATATCTGCATCCACCATGATCTGGACCAACTCTTTGAATTTCACCTTCGGCTCCCAGCCCAAAATTCGTTTGGCTTTGCTCGCATCGCCAATGAGAAGATCCACCTCCGCTGGACGATGATAACGGGGATCATCCACAACGTACTTCTGCCAATCCAAACCGGCATACGAAAACGCCTCTTCCAGAAACTCACGAACAGAATGCGTTTCTCCCGTCGCCACCACGTAATCATCGGGCTTATCCTGTTGAAGCATCAGCCACATGGCTTCTACATACTCCTTGGCATAGCCCCAATCACGCTTCGCATCCAGATTCCCCATAAAGAGCTTATCCTGCAAACCATGCTTAATATAGGCCAGGGCGCGTGTGATTTTGCGAGTCACAAAAGTTTCTCCTCTGCGGGGTGATTCATGGTTGAATAAGATACCACTGCAATTGAACATCCCATAGGATTCTCGATAGTTGATCGTTATCCAGTGACCGTAAAGCTTGGCGCATGCATACGGACTGCGCGGATAAAATGGCGTGGTCTCAACCTGAGGTACCGCCTGCACCTTGCCATACATTTCACTCGAAGAAGCTTGATAAAAGCGCGCATTCAATTTCAGCCGATGTATGCACTCCAGAAGACGAACGGTCCCCACAGCCGTCACATCCGAAGTGTATTCCGGTGCGTCAAAACTCACCCTCACATGGCTCTGCGCCGCCAGATTGTAGACCTCATCAGGGTGAATATCGTCTAACAGACTGGCCAATCCGCTCGCGTCTGAAAGATCCCCATAGTGAAGTTTCAACCGAGTCGAAGGAAAGTGAGGGTCCGAGTAAATATCTTCGAGTCTCCCCGTATTGAAACTGCTGGCTCTGCGAATGATCCCGTGGACGGTATAGCCCTTGGATAATAAGAATTCTGCCAGATAAGAGCCGTCTTGCCCCGTGATGCCTGTTATTAAAGCTGTTTTACTCATTTGTTAACTCTGTACGCTATGTGTTTATGAAAACTGATTTTAAAAAGTCCTGCCCGTTTCAAAGCAGAGAGCGCATATAGAATGATTCAAAAGATCCCATCTTGAAAGAAGAAAATTACCTCTCACTAAAACCTTTAGAATAAGCTTCTAATAGTGGTATAAAACCTGCTATTCTCTTCTTTGCGTAGTATCTTTCTCTGTAGGAAGAATTGGACAAAGTCAAAAAGATGCCCTATCGTACCTTAGGTTTTTGTTATGAATATTAAACGAATTTTTTGCGGTTTGTTTGTCGCATCCATTCTGTGTGCAGGAGCGCAGGCTCTGAAAGCGCAAGTTGTTATTAATGAAGCATTGGCAAGCAACTCATCTTACACCTCCGCCCTTTATGGCATTGAGCCCGATTGGATTGAGCTCTACAATAACGGCACAGCCCCTGTCGACTTGGGCGGAATGAGCATTTCAATCTCGGCCGCCAACCCCAGGCAATTCACTTTCCCCGCAGGAGTCACCATCCCGGCAAAGGGCTATTATCAGATTTTCTGTACGTCTAAATTCCCAAAATCAGACCGAAATACCGGCTTTAACCTCTCTGCTCAAGGCGAAACCATTTCCCTTTTCTCGGCCTCCAGTACCACCACCCCGCTAGACACCTTGGACTTTGGTTTGCAGTTGAACGATTTCTCCGTCGGACGCGTTCCTGATGGAACCGGGAAATTCCTCCTCTGTGTTCCTACCCAGGAAGCCTCCAACCAGGCCCAAACGATGGGCACCATTGCTTCGGTCAAAATTAACGAAGCTTCTGCGGGCCCCGATGATTGGTTTGAAGTTTTTAACGGCGGAGCCAACCCGGTGGCTCTGGGTGGTTATTACTTTACTACCAAACCCAGTAAAGATCCCCTTATGTTCAAAATCCCGGATTTGTCCTTTATTGGAACCGCGGATGCAGCATTTCTGGTATATTATGCCGATGAAGATACAACAGCCGGAAAAGACCACGTCAACTTTAAGCTCGGCAAAACATCCGATGATATTGCCTTGATGACGCCCGCTGGAGTCATCGTCAATGTTCTTACCTACCCGGATATGGTGGATAATGAGGCTTATGGCCGCATCCCCGACGGTGCCGCAGCAATCCGCAAGCAACCCGGCAGCGGCTCCCCCGGTGCCAGCAACTATCTGGAGCTGGAGACGGTCGTCATCAGTGAAATCCTCTCTCACACCGATTACCCGGATACCCCGCCCGATTATATCGAGCTTCAAAATATCTCCGCCTCTCCGGTCAATATCTCAGGCTGGGGTTTAAGCGACAGTTCCGGTAATTTCCTGAAATATGTCTTCCCCTCAGGCACAATTATCCAGCCAGGAGCCTTCCTTGTGGTAACTGAGTTCGAGTTTGACGATGAAACAAACCCCAACTGCAAAGTCCCTTTCAGACTCAATTCCTATGAAGGTGAGTCCGCTTTTCTGACCCAAATAGTTAGTGGAAACACCACCGGATACCGCAGTCAGGTTTTCTTTGGCGCGGCTCCCAATAACTTCTCCTTCATCCGCTACGTCAATGGAGACGGAATAGTTCATTTCCCCTTTGGCCAGTACCCCACCATGGAGAAGACCAACGCACCCGTCAAAATCGGTCCCGTCGTGATTAACGAAATCCACTACAAACCGGGAGACCCCGAACTCCTGGAAGATGAATTTATTGAACTGTTCAACATAACCGATCAGGAAATTACTTTGTACTATCCCAAATATCCGGAAAATCCGGCCATGATGGCCAATGGGGTCGACTATGTTTTCCCTGAAGGAACAGTACTGCCTCCCGGTGGTTATGCACTTGTGGTTCCCTTCAATCCCAATGGGGGCACGGCACTGAACTTCCGCCAGAAATTTAATGTTCCTGCTGAAATCCCTCTCTACGGACCTTTCTCGGGCAAGCTTTCCAATGACGGAGAATCTATCGATTTACTCTTCCCCGACACTCCTCAAAAAACGGATGGCTTGGTCCCCTATTACCTGGTGGATAGAGTCTCCTACACGGCTTCATATCCTTGGCCGGTTGGCGCCAAAGGAACCGGCAAGAGTCTCCAGAAAGTCAATGCCTTTACCTACGGCAATCAATCAGGAAGTTGGTCCGTCTATGCAGGAACTGACATGAATCAATATGTCACCCCCGGAAGGCGTTCCTCGGTCGGTACAATCGACCAGGATTTTGATGGAATGCCCGATGATTGGGAATTGAAGTACCAGTTCGACCCGTTTAACCCGGCTGACGCGTTGGAAGATGCAAATGGTGACGGAATTACGAATCTTCAGCATTACCTGAATGGCACAGACCCGAGAGCCCCGTTCCATAAGGATCCCGTCACTCTGGGAATCACCTCGACTGCAGAGAGTGTGAACATCAGTTTCACGGCCCTCTCCGCCGTCTCCTATGAGGTGCAGGTTTCCGACAATTCTCAAACCGGATGGGTTTCCTGGAAGCAGATCGACGCCGGTCAGGAACGTCTTGTTGAGCTCAATGATCTCTTGGGAACTGCTCCCCGCTATTATCGGGTGATCACTCAGTAACCTTCACTTTCAAGAGCGCTTCCCGCGCGCTCCAACTGAATAGTAAAACAGCCGCTTTTGCGGCTGTTTTATTTTTTCCATGAACTGAACAGAGGAATAAAAAAACCCGGATGAAGTAACCACCCGGGCTTCTTGAGAAAAATCTTGGTGAGCTGTTTAGTTTGCTGCGCCTGCAACAACCGGATTCGAGCTCTTGACGTTGACCTTCAGCGTCACAACCACTTTGGCGTGGAGCTTCACGGTCACTTCATGGGCACCTAAACTGCGAATCGGCTTTTCAATCTCAACTTTGTGTTTGTCCAGCGCAATTTCATATCGCGCCTTGAGTTCATCCACAATGGTGGTTGAAGTAACTGAACCATACATTTTGGTGTGGTCTTCGTTGGTCTTGACAGCCACGTCCAACACTAATTTTGAGAGCATCGCACCCAGCTCGGTCATCGACTCAACCTCACGGGCCTCACGAGCAATACGGCGCTCTTTGAGAGCTTCCAGATGGCGCTTATTGGCCATCGTCACCGGAATGGCATAACCCTGAGGCACCAGATAATTGCGCGCATAACCTGCGGTGACCTTCACCTGATCGCCTTCAGCGCCCAGATCGGATACGCTCCGAACTAATATCACATCTACTTTCGACATATATTCTCTTAAATAACTACTTTGATAAATTAACTTTTTTAGAACGGAACGTCATCATCCTGAGATGCATCGTCCATAGGAGGCGGATTGCTTGGAGAAGTTCTGGGAGCCGGGGCCGACTGACGTGGAGCCCCTCCCTGATAAGGAGCAGAGCTGCCGCCGCGGCTCTCTCCGTAAGACTGTTGTTGCTGTGCATGTGGCGCATAGGAGGCCTGGCCATAGGAGCCGCCGCCTGAATAACCACCACCGGAACCCTGATCTGAAGAATTGTCCTGGCGCGAACCAACGAATTGGAATGACTCCATAACAACCGACATTCGGCTGCGTCTCTGACCTGTTTGTTTATCCTCCCAGGTATCGAGCTTAAGGCGTCCTTCCAGAAAGAGCGGATTCCCCTTGCGAAGATATTGGTTAATTACTTCAGCCTGAGAGCCGAAAGCACTCACATCCACAAAAAGAACATCGTTGACGGTTTGCCCGCTTTCGTCCCTCCAGGTCCGATTCACCGCCAACCCAATACGAACTACCGGTGTCCCCTTTGGGGTGTAGCGCAACTCCGGGTCCCGTGTCAGGTTCCCCATGAGTATCACTTTGTTAAAATTGGCGGCCATAGTCTTGCTTCCCCTGGCAAAGCTCCGATAGAGAGCTATGCTTTCACTTCAGTGCTGGCTTCAGCAGTCACGGGCGCCTCCACTTGAGGAACCACCGCTTTCACGCCCGTATTGAACATGACGCGATAGACAACCGGATTCAAGGCAAAGCGGCTGCGCAATACCTCGATAGCAGCGGCCGGGGCCTCGAGGGCTATATTTACATAGTAGCCGGAGGTAACCTTTTTATCAGGAGTTCTCGCAAAGGGACGCTTGTCCATCTTTGTGATATTCTCAACCTTGCCGCCCTGAGCGGTAATTTCCGCACTCACTTTTTCCAGTGCGTCTTTGACTGCGTCTTCGCTTCCGTCAACATTTAATATGAACAGACCTTCGTACTTTTTCACTCGTTTTCCCTTTTTTCTGGAGCCACCGCTCCATTAAATTCATTCATCGCTTTCTGTATCCCATGCGCTATCCAGCACTGCGCCTGATCCGCTGCACGAGACAAAACTTTTTCCATAACAGGCAACTCTTCTTCCCCAAACCGCCCCAGGACATGCCGGGTAATACGCCTTTGTCCGGCGTCACCTATCCCAATCTTGAGACGGGGAATATCTTCTGTACCCAAATGGAGAATCACCGATTCCATTCCTCGATGTCCGCCACTGCTGCCCCCCGGACGCATACGAACCTTACCCAGAGGCAAATCCGCATCATCCAGAACCACAAGGATATTTTCCGCTTTTATCTTATAGTAGCGCGTCAGCGCTCCTACTGCCTTCCCGCTCAGGTTCATCCAAGTCAGGGGCTGGCAAAGGCAAACCTTGCTCTCCCCATAATCGACAAAGGCTATGCGGGCCTGAAAACCACTCTCCTGACGGAATGCAGCTTTCCACCGCTCTGCCAATAAACCCGTAACCCCAAAGCCGACATTATGCCGAGTTAGAGCATAATCTGCCCCAGGGTTCCCCAAGCCAGCGATGAGATAATTCTCCATCACAGTCTGGAGTCGGAGTGATTCTGCAAATTTATCCGGAAAAAGGCAAGCTTTCTATTCTTCTGCCTGTTTCTTCTCGCGGATAACTTCTGGCTCAGCCAAGGCACCCTCTTCGCCCTCAGCAGGTTTCTCCACCTCTTCCTCCGTCGGAGTCGTCACCGAGAAAACAGTCAATGTACCCTCAGCCACTACCTTTACGCCTTCAGGAACAACCAGATCCTTGATATGTATGGAGTCTCCTTCTTTCAGAGCCGAAACATCTACCGTGATAATTTCAGGCAGAGCTGTCACGGCACCGCGGAGACGCACTTTCTGCAAAGATTGATCCAGAACCCCTCCGGCCTTAACACCTTCAGCTTCACCCTCAGGTTCAATAGAAACACTAATTTCCACTTCCTCATCCGACGAAACCTCCCGCAAATCAACATGCAGGATTTCCCCGGAAAGCGGATGAAATTGAAGCTCCTGAAGGATTGCCAAACGCTTGGCATCCCCAGCGCTTTCTCCAACTGTCAGCTCAACTAATAATATTTCGGAGGCCGACCTGCTGTAGAGACCCATAATTTCCTTCCGCTCTACTTCCAGATTCTGAGGTTTGGTTTTGCTGCCGTAAATTACAGCCGGCACACGCGCTTGACCGCGCAATTTTTTGACCCCAATCCGCTTTTTCAACGTGCGCGGAAACACCACTAATGACTCAGCTTTCATTCTCGTTTAAAGTACTATTCTTTGTACTAAATCCTTCTCTATTCTTATTTCTCTTTACTGATTAAAGAGCGAAGTCACAGAGAGATTCTTGTGAATTCGCACTATCGCTTCGCCCAACAGCCCCGCAACGGAAATCACCTTGAGGTTCACCCCTTCCCGTGGGGGATTGGGCACACTGTCAGTCGTTATCAACTCATCTATCACAGAGTTTTTCAACCGTTCAAATCCGATCTCGTTCAGAAGCGAGTGTGAAACACAGGCATATATCTTCCTGGCCCCCTCGCGCTTAAGCAGATTCGCCGCCGCCACAAGGGTTCCTGCTGTCTCAGTCATATCATCCACCAGGAGAATATCACTGCCCTTGACCTCTCCAATCAAGGCCGTCGCCTCCACCTCATGAGCACTCTTACGGCGCTTGGCCACAATGGCCAGGGGTTTATCCAATGTTTCAGCGATGTTATGCGCTTTCTTGATTCCACCCACATCCGGACAAACAACGGTTAAATTTTCCGTGTTCAAGGTTTTAATGTATTCCAATAAAACCGGATTCGCATACAGATGATCCACCGGAATATCGAAAAAACCTTGAATCTGCTGGGCATGCAAATCCATCGTTAAAACTCGGTTCGCACCCGCTGCCACCAGCAAGTTAGCCACCAGCTTGGCCGTAATCGGCACGCGCGGCTGGTCCTTACGATCCTGCCGTGCATAACCGTAGAACGGAATCACCGCGGTAATCCGAGCCGCACTGGCCCGCTTCAGCGCATCCATCATGATGAAAAGCTCCATCAGATTGTGATTGCTCGGCGGACAGGTAGACTGTATGACGAAAACATCGCTCCCACGAACGTTTTCCTCTATCTTTACAAAAGTTTCACCATCAGGGAATTGGGAGACTTCGCATCGTCCCAGGTTAACCCCAACGTACTTGCAGATCGCCTTGGCAAGTGGCTGATTTGAATTACCGCTGTAAATTTTCACCGTTTGAAAACAAAGCAACTCCGAGCGGCATGAGCCACACGAAGGCCCCCAAGCATCTCCAAATATCTCTCCAAACGCAAGATGTTTTTTCAGATTTGCTTTTGGGCTTCTCAAAAAAAGCCTTCAACGGTTGCCATATCCCACATCTCTGGCTGTCTCAGGCAAATCAATATCAAACTTCAACGCTTTGCCGAAAACCTTTTTGTCTGTTTTCTTGGTGTCTGTATTGCAGAAATCTTCCTTATCATGTAAAGTGAGTGCGCGTTATGACGTTAACGGAAAAAGTTTTGGCCAGGTCTGCCGGACGCACTCTCCTGCAAGCCGGTGATAATGTATGGACTTCTGTCGATGTCCTCCTCACGCACGATGTATGCGGACCGGGGACTATTGGCGTTTTCAAACGTGAGTTTGGAGATAATGCTCGCGTCTGGGATCGCGAAAAAATCGTAATCACACCCGATCATTACATCTTCACTTGCGACTCTAAATGCAATCGCAATGTCGATATTCTTCGCGATTTTGCTAAAGAACAGGATCTGCCCTACTTTTATGATGTAATCGACGCAACACCCGGTGAGCGTTGGGTCTTCGATCCGGCTAAAGGCAACAAGATTCGCCAATACGGCTCCAGATATGCCGGAGTCTGTCATTCTGCCGTTGCAGAAAAGGGCCACACTCGCCCGGGCGAAGTCATGATCGGGACCGACTCACATACCTGCTCGGCTGGAGCTTTCAACATGTTCTCCACCGGCGTCGGCAATACGGATGCAGGTTTCGTGATGGGCACCGGGAAAATCCTCCTGAAAGTCCCGCAAACCATCTATTGGAACCTTGAAGGCAAACTCCTCCCCGGTGTCATGGCCAAAGATATCATACTCCACGCCATAGGAGAAATGGGCTTTGACGGCGCTACCTACATGGCCCTTCAGTTTGGCGGCCAGGGTGCTTCCATGCTCACTATGGAAGACCGCTTGACCATCGCGAATATGGCCATTGAAGCCGGCGGCAAAAACGGTATTTTTGAATTTGATAACACCACGCGCGAGTACGTGGACGCTCGCTGTAAGCTCAACGGAACAAAATCGGATTACACCCCGGTCCTGCGCGATAAGGACGAAAAGTTTTTCAGCTCTCACTCCATTGACATCAGTAAACTGGAGCCCACCGTCGCCTGCCACCCCAATCCGGGAATGCGGAAACTGGCCCGCGAATTGCGCTCTGAAAAGCTCGATCGTGCCTACCTGGGAAGCTGCACTGGCGGCAAAATAAGCGATTTCTATGCTGCCGCGGAGATTTTGAGAGGACGCGAGGTGAAGATTCAAACCTTCGCCGTCCCTGCCACACCCGAGGTAGAGAGGGGCATGAGAACTCTCACGATCGGAGGCAAAACGCTCTGGCAGATTCTTGAAGATGCAGGCGTGCTCATGAGCGCCAACCCGGGCTGCGCTGCTTGCCTGGGCGGACCCATCGACACCTTTGGGCGTATGAACCAGGTCGGCACCTGTATCAGCACCACCAATCGGAATTTCCCCGGCCGTATGGGGGCCAAAGAAGCTCGGATTTTCCTCGCCTCTCCGGCAACCGTTGCCGCCAGTGCGATCGAGGGCTCGGTAGCAGACCCCAGAGACTACCTCCAATAAAACAAGAATAGAGCGTATCTTTTTCAGTCCCCTATGCCGTTTTCTCATTTTAAAAGGCATAGGGGGCTGCTCGTTTTTGTAGAGGAAAACGATGGACTTGTCGAAATTCAGACGGAGTTCCTCTTTAGGCTCTTCAACTTTTTCTTCATCAAAGAGATTCTCTATTTTGATGCAAAAATAGAGGAAACGCTTTTCTACTCCACCCGCCGCCGGATCGAACTTTTACAAATTGACTTTTTGAATTTTTCTTCTTGCACCCTCTTGACGCCCCCATCGAAAGGGTGTATCCTTTGTGCTTAGCGAACTGATGGCTATTTTTATGAATAATAAACTCAATCAAACGATAAAAAGGAAGAATGCCTTTACTCTCATAGAGTTGTTGGTGGTTATTGCGATCATCGCAATCTTGGCGGGTATGATTTTGCCCGCTCTGAGTAAAGCTAAGGAAAAGGCTCAGCGTACCACTTGTGTGGGTAATTTTAAGCAAATGCTCCTCACAATGACGATGTACACAAACGATAATGAGGATAGAATGGCTCCTGCTAACTGGGGGGCTCCGGGAGAGAATCGTCCCGATGGCTGGCTCTTCCCTTACACCGGAGTCGCAACCCCAGGCACGATCGCTAAACAGGCCAGCGCCCGTGTCCCCAATGGAAGGGATCCGGCCCTGGTAACAAACTACTACAAAGGCCTATATTGGCAATATCTTAAATCGCCCAAATCCTATATCTGCCCCAAGGATAAGCCCACAGCTACCCCCACTTGGAAAGATCGTCAGAATCAGCTCAGCACCTACGTGATGAACGGCTCAATCGCCGGGTTCCCCGCTGCCGGTGTTAATCCTGTCTATAAAATAAGCTCTTTCCGTCCGACGGCTTATGCCGTTTGGGAACCCGATGCAAGCGGTCCTGACGGTTATCTCGGTTTTAACGACGCATCCAGCTTCCCCTATGATCCTGCGAATGTTGCATATGAAGGAATTAACGAGTGGCATGGCAATGGTGGAATCATCGGCAACTTTTCAGGTTCTTCCCTCTTCATCACTAAAAAGAAATTCGTCGAAGAGTCCAATTATGGTCCTAGCCTTCTGTGGTGCAAACCCTCGGATCAGTTTGGCGGACGTGGCTCTGCTGGTGTGAGAAATTAATTGGAACAACATATCTTATAATCGTTATTTAAATTAATGAGAAACACCCCGTTGTCGGGGTGTTTTTCATTTCCTCGTGATAAGCAAAAATGCCGCCAGTAAAAACTGACGGCATTTTCGATGTTTACTTATTCAGAGTCTCTCTGCTTAGAACTGAATAGCCGGCTTGGAAAGTTTCTCGGCCGGCGTATTGAGATCATGCAGAATCACACGTGCATCCAAAGCAATAATCTGTTCCTCGGATGCCAGCAATGGATTGATATCCACTTCCTTGATCCAAGGCTGATCGGCCACAATCAGCGAAAATTGGACCATCAGATTCTCCAGCGCTTTAATATCCACGGACTTGCGGCCGCGAACACCCTTCAGCGCCGTGAAAATCTTAGTCTCTTCAAGCATCATTCGGGCATGGACGCTATTGAGCGGCGGCAATCCTAAGGCTTTATCCTTGAATACTTCCACCAGTTGTCCGCCCATACCGAAAAGCAGTACCGGTCCGAACTGCCCATCCAGGCTCGATCCCAGGATAATCTCATAGCCATCCTGCTTAACCATCTGCTGAATCGTTACTCCCTGGAAATGCTCTGCACCCCACTTGGGATTGTTGGATACGGACGTTTTGATTTCTACGAAAGCCTTGCGGACATCTTCAGGACACTGAAGGTTCAACTTAACTCCACCCACATCGGTCTTATGAGTGATCGTCTCGGAAAGAAGCTTGGCCACCACCGGGAATTTCATCCCTTCGGCCAGTTTCACCGCGTCCTCTTCGGTCTTGGCAATCTCTGTCTGAACCGTGTTGACACCGTAAATCGCCAGCAGCTTCTTGGATTCATATTCAGTCAGAATCGTGCGGCCGGAAGCGCGGACCTCGTCAATCAGAGCCGATGCCTTTGCGCAGACCTTTTTTCTGTCTTCATTTTCCGCCAGAGGTGCGGCCGGAGCAGAGATCGCTTCCAGGTTCTTCTTATATTTATAGAGAGTTGTGAAAGTTTCAGCCGCAGTATCAGGCTCGGGGAAAACCGGGATACCAGCTTCCATCAAAACTTTCTGGCCTTCTGCAACGAGTCCGCCGCCAAGCCAACTGGCATAGACGGGCTTACCCTTGATTTTTCCGAAGGCTTTCACTTTTTCGGCAGTCTCCGTCGGACGGCTCATCGCCTGAGGCGTAAGAATTACGAGGAAACCGTCTCCGCCGGCATCCTTCCCGACAATTTCCAGAGTACGCGCATACACTTCGGGGCTTGCATCGCCCAAAATATCCACAGGATTGCTTCGGCTCCAGGCTGCAGGCAGGAAGGTATTGAGCTCTTCAATCGTTTGCGGGGCAACTTCAGCCAGCACGCCGCCCGACAGCAAAAGCGCATCGGTGCACAGGACACCGGGACCGCCCGCATTGGTAATCACAGTCAAGCGGTTACCCTGCGGCAACGGCTGACGAGCCAGAGCGTTGAACATATGGAAAACTTCGGAGATCTCGGTCAACCTCACAACGCCCACGCGCTTGAAGGCCGCTTCCAGGACGTCGTCAGAACCGGTCATGGAGCCGGTGTGAGAAGCCGCCGCTTTGGCTGCACCCTCGGTGCGTCCGGGCTTGATGACGAAAATCGGTTTCTTATGAGTAACCTTGGAAGCCGCTTCCAGGAACGAAGGGGCATCTCCGATGGACTCCATATATATAACGATGCTATGGGTATTCTCATCGTCTCCCAGATAGGAGATCAGGTCGCCCCAGTTCACATCCATCATGGAACCGATCGAGGAAAAGTGTGAAAGTCCTACTCCGTTGTGAGCGCACCAGTCAAGCACGGCACACCCCAGCGCACCGCTCTGGCTGATAAAACCGATGCTGCCCGCGGCCGCAACCGCCGGAGCGAAGGAGGCATTGAGGCCGATCACCGGATTCATGATACCCAGGCAGTTCGGGCCGATAATGCGCATCCCCGTTTTGGCGGCTTCTGCAGCCAACTGGCGTTCGAGCTCCGCTCCTTTGGGGCCAATTTCCTTGAACCCGGCAGAAATCACGACAGCACCTTTGACACCCTTCTGGGCCGCTTCAGCGATAATTCCCTGGACCGTCTTTGCAGGGGTGCACACAACGATTAAATCCACATCGCCGGGACAGGCCGCCAGGCTGGGATATGCTTTTATCCCCAACACACTGGGGCGATTCGGGTTAATTGGATAAACCATTCCCCCGAAAGGGCTGCTGATTAAATTCCAAAGAACGGTTCGCCCTACCGAATTGGGCTTCTCTGTGGCGCCGATGACGGCAACCGTTTTGGGGTTGAATAAAGGGAGTATGGACGCAACCTTACCGCAGCAAACGCCGCACCCATCCTTAGAGCTTTGCTTATCAGACATATTATTATTTCGTTAGAACTATAGGACAAAACGCCTTTTTAATATGCCAGGAGTCTAATCTACACCCCTCTTGTTGGCAAGCATTTTTAAACTTATTTATCAAATACTGCATCTCCCAAATTCTCCGGCGCTGAAACGTCTATTTGCCTGGCCTTTTCCTGACATTTACTCCCGATCTGCCCCTAATTCTTTGCATTCTGCCGCAACCCTGCTATATTAAGCCTAGCCATAGGGCATTAACTATGAGGAATACATACAACGTCAATCGCAGAGATTTCTTAAAAACCTCTGCTGTTGCAGCCGGGGCAGTCTTGGTGGCGCCAAATTTCGTTTCCGCTGAAGACCAGGCACCCCAAAAGAAAATCCGCACGGCTGCCGATCAGGTTGAGCTGGGCAATACAGGCGTTATGCTGAGCCGTTTGGGCTTTGGCACCGGTACCACCAGCGGCAACGTCCAGCGCGGCTTGGGCCATGAAGGCTTCAATAGCTTGATCCGACATGCTTACGACAAGGGTGTCACCTACTTTGATACTGCAGAATCCTACCAGACTCATTCCTGGCTCAAGGAGGCTCTGAAGGGTTTGCCCCGCGAAAAGCTTTTTATTCAAACCAAAATGCCTGGCTGGGGCGTCAAAACCGCTGATGAGGCTTTCGAGAAAATCGAAAAGTATCTCAAAGAGCTCGGGACCGATTACATTGACTCACTCCTGATTCACTGCCAGACCGCTAAGGATTGGGATGTGAAGATGGCTCATATCATGGAAGCGATGAGCAAAGCAAAGGAAAAGAAAATGATTCGCGTTCACGGCATTTCATCCCACAGTCTGCCCGCTACCCGCACGGCTGTCGCTTCAGACTGGGTCCAAATGCTCCTGGTACGCATTAATCCCCAAGGCCATATCACAGATACCGATGAAGAGAGCTGGAACTCTCCGAGCTCGGTTAAATTCATCCCCGAAGTCGTGAGCCAGATTAAGAGCGCTGCCTCCAAAGGTAAGGGTTTGATCGCCATGAAGCTGATCGGTGAAGGCAACTTCAAGAAAGCCGAAGACCGCCAGAAAGCTATGAATTTTGTGATGGCCATTGAAGGCATCAATTCCGCTGTCATAGGCTTCAAGAGCGCTGCCGAGGTGGATGAATCCATCGAGTGCATGAATAGCGCACTCAAGGAAAGCTAGACATTAGCTCCTCTCTCAGGCACTATGGAAGACGGTGAGGCGCAGAGAGACTCTCTCTGCCCTCTCCTCTATTGGTTGTTCGACGTTCGAAATGAAAGAGGTTCAGTCTACTCATAAAAGAAAAAAATCCGGACAGGATTACGCCCGGCGGGAAGTTCTCCGCATGTGGCGCCATTTTGATGAAGACGCCCTCAAAGCCGATATCCCGCAGTTCTGTTTGCCTTCGGACTGCCTGCCTGAGCTTTTTAAACGTTATAAACTCGACAGCCAAAGAGAGCAAAAACAACTTCACTACGCTTGGGAGCATACCATGGACCCCGAAATCGCTGCCCATGCTTTTCCCGAAAACATTGTCAGAGGGACCCTTTTTATCCGCGTGGAAAATAGTTCATGGCTCTCGGAAATTGTTCGCTTCCACAGCAAAGATATTCTTAAAAAACTTCAGGCGTGTCTGGGAAAGGAAGTGATCAACAAGCTCTCTTTTAAGGCATTCTAGTTCCTTTTCCATTTGATGAATCAACGTTACCAGACCAACACACAAACCCCGTCCGCATTTTCTGAATCCCTTTCCCATCTGGAGTTCCCCGGATGGAGCCAGGTGATTGTCCCGGACCTGTGGCAGCAGCAAGCCATCACCGCCCTCAAAGAAGGCAATGATGTCGTAGTGCAAGCCCCTACCGGCTCGGGAAAAACCTTTATTTTCGAACATTGGTCCAAACTGGGAAAAAACAGCGCTCAGGCCATTTATACGGTACCCACTCGCGCTCTGGCTAATGACAAGCTGGCTGAGTGGCGTGCCCGCGGCTGGAATGTCGGCATCGCAACGGGTGACCTTTCTGAAAATCTGGATGCCCCTATTATCGTTGCCACCCTGGAAACGCAAAAGCTGCGCCTCATTCGCGGTGAAGGCCCCACCTTGATGGTGGTAGATGAATATCAGATGATTCGCGACCCGGACCGCGGTCTAAACTATGAGCTGGCCCTGGCCTTGGCTCCTCCGCACACTCAGCTCCTCCTCCTGAGCGGCAGTGTCGCCAACCCTCAGGATATCGTCAAATGGTTCAACCAGCTCGGACGTCAAGCGGTTCTGGTCAAAACCACTCACAGGCCCGTCCCCCTGGAGGAGGTAATGATTGAGAACCTCCAATACAACGTTCCTTCGAAAATCAGAGGCTTTTGGCCTCGATTGGTCGCCAAAGCACTGGCAGAAGAACTGGGGCCCATTCTCATTTTCGCCCCCAGACGGGCAGACTCCGAAAAATTGGCAGCCGATTTGGCGCGGCATCTTCCCAATCCCAACCCGCTTTACCTCACGACCGAGCAGCGCCGCTGTGTCGGCAACAACCTTGCCCAGATGCTCAAGACACGCATTGTCTATCATCATAGCGGGTTGAGCTATGCCGCCCGCGCCGGCGTTATTGAGCCTCTCACCAAGGCAGGTCAGCTGCGCGTTGTTATCGCCACCATGGGACTGGCAGCCGGAATCAATTTCTCCCTGCGCACCGTGGCTATGGCTGCGGATTCCTATCGCCGGGGAGGTGTCGAATACGCCATTCAACCGGATGAAATTCTTCAAATGTTCGGCCGGGCCGGCCGCCGCGGCATCGATCAGACCGGCTATGTTCTCACCTCTGAGAACGGCGTACGCCTCCATGAAGGTTACTCCTGCCATCTGAGCCGGAGTAAATCAATCGATTGGAGCGCCCTGCTCAGCGTCATGCAAGCCGCCGTGGACACCGGCAAAGAACCTTTTCAGGAAGCCATGCGCGTACAGAGCCGACTCTTCACGGCAAACCGGGTCCCACTGGGAATTGAAGAATCGCTCCAGTACCCGAACGCTCCCTGTAAGTTACGGACCGATACGGAACGAGCCCGGCTCGCTCGAAAACAGGTGAAACAAATTTTGAACAGCCGGGGAATCTGGCAGCAATCAAACCCGCCCCAGGAACGCCCTGTTAAAGAAGTTTTTGCCACTCTGCCCAACTCGACTAACAACGCTAATGGCGATTGGAGCCCGGCTCTGACTGAAGACGGCAAGCCCATCCTGATCCCGGCTCTCAAGCATCGCCCTGCCCTGGAAAAGATCGGTATCGGCATCCTAAAAGAATATACTCCTTCTCAGAATCACACCGCGGAGACGCCGGATACGTCCAAACCGGCAAATAACAATCACACGAATTCTGAACCCATCTTTGCCAGAACCCTGACCCTTGCAGATGTCTACATCGGCGAGAAGATTTACCTTACCAAATACATGCGGCGCTTGATCAATTGGCATGGACGCCAGGTCCACGCCGATGAATGGGATTCCAAAGCGCTTCCACGCATTCTGACAGTTCTTAAACAGCAGAAAATGGAGTGCATCAAGGTAGAAAGGCTTCCTGATAAAATCACGGCTCTTCTGGACCTGAGCGAGCTCACTCTCAGCGCTGTAATCGATCAAGAGGGTGTCGCCCTTTATAAACCGGCATCCCGAATGACACATCCCTCCAGCTGTCAGGAGTGCGCTCATCTGAAAACCTGCCAATCGCTTTCCACCTCTCCGGGCGCGGTCCTTCTCTGGCGCCGACTGGGCCTGATCAGCTCCAACGGCACACCCACGATGCGGGGCAGAATAGCCAGTTTCTTCTCCGGCGGACCTGGACTGGCGATTGCAGCCGCTATTGAAGACAAAAAATATCCTTTGGAAGAGCTTCTCTACGATCTGGCGAACCTGGATGCCGGGTTCCGCTTTGCCGGAGATGAAAACCGCTGGGGCGGACGCCTCGCATGGGTCAGCAAAAAAACCTATAAAATGCAGACAGCCGAGGGATACCTGGAACACGGGGTCCCGCCGGAATATGGTTTTGGAGCCAGCGATGTCGTTGCCGCACTCCAGCAGAACCCGGAAATTAAATACCGTTTTGTCTCTCCCACTCTGGGTGTCGGCGACATTGACCGCATCATCATTGAGTGGCGAAGCCGTATGCGCCAGGTAGCCCACTCTCCCTCGCTGGATAATGAGCGCTGGACCGCCTTCCAACAGCTTTGCAAAGAGACCCTCCAGGAGACCGAATCTCCCACTTTGCTGGATTTGCCTCCTCTGGAATTTGCCCAGACTCGCAGGATGGAACATACGCTAAAGATCCCCAGGCATTAACTTTAGCTCCTGGCAGCCCTGTTTTTTATCGAATTGGAGGAGTAGGTTTTTTCGTGCTGCGAAAATGACTTCTCCGAACTCCGGAATAACCATATTTATCTTGAGCTCACCGCTCACAAAATAGAGAATAACCACTTGATTATGGGCAATGTTAAAATGTGGCCTGCAACAGGAGAAAGCCTCCTGAAATACTGTGGAGATTGGATTCAGTTTCGGTTTGCCTTCGATGATGGGCGCCCTATTCCTCCCGGGTGGACTGTCTTCTTGCGGACAAACCTGGGGCGGGCAAGAAGACTTGAAGAAGAGATCATCCATGCGCATTCCCATAAGTGGCCGTTAATTGGAGGATCCTGGCGCGATCTGCCGATGCCCGTTTCAGGCAGTGAAGCCTCCATAGAGATTCCCATTCACGAGGTGGGCTATTTCGAAGCCAAAGCCTATGCCAGAGATGAAGAGGGCCGCCAGATTTGGCCCGAAGGCCCCAATGTGGGCATCAGCACTCACCCCGATTTTTGCAGAACCGGCAACATCATTTACTGCTCCTTTGTCCGCCTTTTTGGTGAAAGCATCGCCGAGCGCAAAGCCCTGCCCGAAAAAACGGCTCCCGCTTTGGATACCCTCGACTCTGCCGGCTTTAGTTGTATTCCTCCCTCGGGCAAATTCCGCGACCTGATTAAATATCTCCCCCATATCGTAGGTAATCTTGGATGTAAAATAATTCACCTGCTGCCTGTAAATCCTACGCCGACCACCTTTGCCAGAATGGGACGATTCGGCAGCCCCTACGCTGCACTGGACCTGACGGGAATTGATCCGGCTCTGGTAGAATTCGAACATCAAACCAGCCCGGCAGACCAATTCTGTGAACTCTCCGACGCCATCCATCGGCACGGTGCCCGCCTCATTATCGACCTGGCCGTCAACCATACCGGCTGGGGCTCCTGGCTGCACTCCACACATCCCGAATGGTACGTCCGCGACGAACAGGGCAACTTCGTCTCTCCGGGGGCCTGGGGGGTTACCTGGGGGGATCTTTCTGAGCTCAATACCCATCTCCCCGATCTTTGGGACTATCTGGCCGATGTCTTTCTCACCTGGTGCCATAGAGGCGTAGACGGCTTCCGCTGCGATGCCGGCTATAAAATCCCCATGGAAGCCTGGCGCTACATTATCAGCAGAGTGCGTCAGGAATTCTCAGACACGATCTTCCTCCTGGAAGGCTTGGGTGGCTCCTGGGAAGCCACTGAAACCCTATTGACTCACGGGCGAATGCAGTTCGCCTACTCGGAGCTCTTCCAGAACTATTCCTCAAAAGATATTTCCTGGTATCTGGATTACAGCCTCAAGCAAAGCAGCCGCAAGGGTGTCTGGGTTCACTACAGTGAAACGCATGACAATAGCCGCCTGGCCGCACAGGGCAAGCAGTGGTCGCTGTTCCGCAATCAGCTCTGCGCCCTGACCAGTGTCTCGGGCGGATTCGCTTTCACTTGCGGAGTCGAGTGGCTGGCTGATGAGAAAATAAACGTACACCAGCGCACAGGGCTCTCCTGGAATAACCCCGATAATATCGTCCCGGAGCTTTCCATACTCAATAAGCTTTTGAGCGAGCACCCCTGCTTTTTTGATGGGGCGCAATTGACCCGCCTCACCGTTGAAGGGCCTGTCTACGTGCTGCGCCGCGACTGCGCCGATCGCCTCAATACGCTCTGGATTTTTGCCAATACCGACATGGAGCATCCCGCTCAAGTCAGCCTGTTTGACAACGATCTCAACCCGGAAATGATTGATCTGCTCACCCGGAAGCGGATCAGAGTCTCACGGCTGGATGAAAGCGGACGCCAGTGGATATTTGAAGTGCCGCCGGGAACCTGTTGGTGTCTGAGCAAACAAACCAACGTTCTGGGCTTGAAAGGGGATGAATACCGCAAAAAGCGCGCCATGGCCTCCTGGGCCTTGAAAGTTTCCTGCCGCATCCTGCATGGCCTGCCGCGCTCCGCAACCAATTGGCAGTCGCTCTCTGAGCTGGCCTCTTCCAACCCGATTTCTTACCTGGGCGCTCTGAGCAGACTCAAAAATCAAAAAGTAGATCGCAAGGAATGGATGGAGCAAATCCGCCGGGAAATGCAGTCTCCCGTCTATTGTCCGGTCGTCTCCTGGCAACTGAGCGATCTCAGGAGGATAACACTCCTGCCCAAAGACCATTGGCTCTATTTCAGAAACACTCAATGGCCCTTCCAAGTCCAGTTGCGCTCCAAGGATAAACACTCGCAGGTGCTTCATTCGGTGGAAACCGATAAAGGCCATATTGCAGCCTTCTCTCCCGACGAAATTCGGGAAGTACTGGCTGAGGATACCGGAGAGCTTTCCGTAGTGGGCACCATCTGGGGAGAACGGGAATACAAAGCCACAGCTAAACTCCTCTACGTCGCGGAAGATTTTCAAAATACCTCGGATTTTATGCAGACCATCCTTCATGCCCCGGGAGGCAAGGAGCGTTGGATTTTGCAGAGAGGCTCTCAATACAGTATCTGCGCCGATAAGGATGCGCTTGTGCTTCTCACCAACGGACGCGGCGCCATGTCCCGGATTCGAGCCGACCTGGGTTCTATCCGCTCCAAGTATGATTGCCTGCTCGGGGCAAACCTGCATCCGGATTTCCCTGTAGATCGGCACGTCTTCATCAAGCGTGTACGCATCTGGGTCAATGCCGATGGCTTTTACAGCCAGCTCAGTGCAGCCAACCTGGCAGCCTTGAACCCGGAGCCGCCTGCTAAATGGAATTTTATTGTCTCTGCCGGCGATGGACGGGTTGCCCATCTCCAACTGACTATTGACCTCATCGAAGAACGAAATACGCTCGTGCTCAAACTGGAACGCTTAAGCGAAGTCTCAATTCCCAAGCGTTGGAAAAATCGCATCCTCTCCCCTGATGCCAATGTCCGCGTCACCGTGCGGCTCGATATTGAAGACCGGAGCTTCCACAGCGAAACGCATTTGAACGATGAAAGCCGTCGGCATTTTGAAGTCAATACTCACGCCCTGCAGGATGAACCGGGCTTTGCCTTCACTCCGGCCGCAGATCGCAGTTTCAGAGCCTATACGACCGCCGGCAGATATCACCCTCAACCCGAGTGGTGCAACCAGATACTTCACCCTGTCGAAGCCACTCGCGGGCAAGTAGACCGCGGAGATGCATTCAGCCCCGGATGGTTTGAGCTCACCCTGTTGGAGAATCAACCGGTTTACATGGTCGTCGATGCGGAAAAAGAGCCCATCAGTAACGATGAAATGTCCTGGTTTGAAGAGCGTCGCCAGGTACAGAGTAGTGATCTTCTGAAAAAATATACGCGGCCTCTCACGGATATCTGGGAGCGAGAACTGCTCCTGGGAGCCAAAGCCTTTCTCGTACGCCGGGGCGCTGATCGCGGACGCACTGTCATCGCAGGTTATCCCTGGTTTATGGATTGGGGCCGCGACACTCTCATCTGCGCTCGAGGCTACCTGGCTGCCGGCTATTGGCCCGAAGTTTTGGAGCTCCTCCAGGTCTTTGGGCGAATGGAGAAAAACGGCACCCTTCCCAATGTCATCTATGGCGATAATGACTCCAACCGCAATACATCCGATGCACCTCTCTGGTTCGGAGTCGTATTGGAAGAAGCCGCAGCCCTGGCCGAGAATTACCGCTTCACAAGCGAGCAGGTCTATGAAACGCCGCTCGAAAACCAGGTGCGAACCCTCCTGGACGTCCTCAGGAGCATTGCCACCAATTACATCCAGGGCACTCCCAATGGTATCTTTGTAGACCGGGATTCCGGTTTGGTCTGGAGCCCCTCGCATTACACCTGGATGGATACGAACTACCCGGCTGGCACTCCCCGCTGCGGTTACCCGATCGAAATTCAAGCCCTTTGGATACGGCTTCTGCGCCAGCTCTCACGTTTGGCTCCGGCCGAGCCGGAATGGGAAAAATGGGCGTTGAAAGCTGAGCAATCCCTGCAGCGCTATTTCTGGCTGCCGGACAATAAATGGTTTGCCGATGGCCTCTGGGCTGAGGATAAAAAGCCCGCCGCACAGGCCCGAGTCGATGACGCTCTCAGACCCAACCAGTTCCTACCCATTTCCTTCGGACTTTTCGACGCTGAAAAGTCCCAGCGCGCACTCCGGGCTGCACTCCGACATCTGGTTATTCCCGGTGCCATGCGCTCACTGGCTCCCCTGCCGGTATCCTGCCTGGCTCCCGTTTTCGGTCCCGAAGGCCGTCTCCTGAACGACCCGGGCAACCCCTATTGGCCGCAATATGAAGGCGATGAAGATACGCGCCGCAAACCCGCTTATCACAACGGCACCGCCTGGGGGTATATGTTGCCAATCTTTTGTGAAGCTCTGGCCAAAGCCTGGCCCGGGGATGAGGCCGCCCGTAAAGCCGCTCTGGCTTACCTGAAAAGCGCAGAATACTGGACCTCGAGAAACTGCCTGGGGCACATCCCGGAAATCATGGATGGAGACGCTCCTCACACACCCCGCGGCTGTGATGCCCAGGCCTGGTCGATTTGCGAAACCCTGCGCGTCTGGAAACTCCTGAAAAAGGAAGATGAATAATCGGTAGCGAACTCTATACGCTCAATTCAATATTCATCCTTCTCTCCTTTCCAATATGGAAATTGAGAACCTCTGCTTCGACGCGGATCGGTCCCCCCAGTGTTTCTACCGCGAAAGTAGAGCTCCCGTGCGGTATCTGGAGTTTTTCGGGCAGTTTGATTCCCGAAGTATTGAGCGTCTTGAGCTCCAGGGTGAAGGGAAGATCATTCTCGAATATCACTTCGTTAGGCCCTACACCGGTCTGCTTGGGCGTGTAGTTAAAACATCTGTTGAAAATCGGAAGAAGCCACTTTTCGTCCCCGATCAGGAGGTCACGCTCTCCCGGCAGATAGTAGTAAATAGCCGTCCTCCCGGCAAAAAGTGCCTCCCGGACCGCCTCAACTGAACGATCCCGGGCAAAGATGAGTGTCATTGGCCGATGCTCCCCGGCACTCCAATCCGTCAGATACGCCGTCGCTTTGTGTGCATCGGAGTTCCCCAACATCGTTACCCGATGCTTCTGGCACCAATCCATGACGTCAGGTTGATAATCCCGCGCATCCCCTTCAAAGCCATTCACGACCTCAAAACCGTGCAGCATTCCCTCTTTCAGAAATTCATCCATCTGCGGATACCAGGTTGCCTTGGGCTCTTTTTGCCCCCAGGCGGGATGATTCCAGAAAATAAAGGCTTCCTGTTTGGCAGCCGCGCGTACCGCGTCCTCGAACTTCTCAGTGATCAGCGCGTTGAAATCTTTCAGAAACAGCGCGTTGAGGTGTTTTGCATAGGGCTCGGACCGAGTAATTTCCAAACCGGGTATCAACAAAATATCCGATGCGGTTGCTTTAGGCAAAGCCAGCTCATAGGCTCTGCCCAGATCCATATTGGCAATATCGGCTTTGAACGGCCTTACTTCAACATGGTCAGAGAGACAGATCACGTCCAGCCCCTCACGCTTAGCCTCTTCCACACGAGCTCCCGGCCGAAGGTCGCCATCCGAGAAAACCGTATGCTGATGCAAATCTGCCAAAAGCGTGACATATCCGCCGATGTTCGGAAATTTGGGATTAACCGGCTGGTTTCCCCGTCCCTGCCGGCGTGGAATACGCAGCATCTGCTCCCGCCCTTCAGGCAGTTGCTGAGCCGATGCACAACCATCCCCCGCAAAAAAACTGGCAGCACCCGCCAAACCTGCAAGCGAACCTTTTTTCAAAAAATCACGGCGTGTTAAGCTTTCCATTCTCTTCTCCTTATTCATTACTTTTCTATAAATAAGTAGTTATCTCTCTATTTTGTGAGCAGTCCCTCCGAGGCTTTGGCCTCTTCCACCCATTTAACGGCAACTTCTTTCATGAACCGCTCCTTATCCTTGTGAAGCTGCTCCATATCCAGCCCGATATATTTCTGGGCCTTTTCCTTGGTGGAAATATCCGGCATGGGTACCGGCTCTGAATATCCATTCTGTGCAAGCACTCGGGCAAGCTCCAACCTGGCCTCCATCGCTCGGGCAATACCGTTACTCATAATGCGAACCACCTCTTGCGGTGCGTGGAAAGAAGCACCATGTGAGGCGACCGAGTAATCCCAGCGCCACTGAGCCTGACGGATCAGTTTCAGAATCGGCTGCATTTGGGCCTCTGCGGCACCCTTTTCCCAGGCAAATGCCGCCTCTATATGAGCGCGGGTAAGGACCTCTTCCAATTGATCACGCACCTCTTCGCATTTGCGTTGACGCTCAAAGACGTTCTTGCGAAGTGTCTCTTCGCTCTGTCGATGGCAAATCTGGCAGGTGCGGTTCATCTCGGCCAGAGGACTGCGTATATGGTGGTCAGAGAATTTCACGCCACCCTCGCTGATATAAGGCATGTGGCAATCCGCACAGGCGACTCCCCGTTGCGCGTGAATTCCCATCTGGCTCAGCTCGAAATCAGGATGCTGTGCCTTCAAAATCGGAGTACGGCTTAATGCGTGAATATAGTCCGTGTATTCATAAGAATCGTAGTATTCTTCTGCCGCTTCAATCGTCATTCCCTTATCCCACGGGAAGGTCAGGTACTTCCCCTCGCCCTTGAAATAATACTCCACGTGACACTGAGCGCAAACCAGAGACCGCATCTCCTGCAACGTGGATTGACTGATATCTTTACCCTGGCGCTCAAAGGCCTCGATCAGTGCCGGCCGGCTGATATGAAGGTCCATCGTCTGGGGATCATGGCAATCAGCGCAGCCAATCGGATTAACGATTTCCGGGCCCATTTCCGACCAGGCACTTTTATAGAATGCGCTCACTCCGAGCTTATTCATCATCCTGGGGACATCCGGGCTTTTGCAACTCCAGCAGGTCGCCGGCTGCACATCCCCCGCCTGATTTACTCCCGGGGAGCCTGTCCGCAGCGTCTGCCTCACATCCCCAACTGCGTGCATATGGCCTCTGGGGGTAGAATAATCTTTCGCAAAAGAGTACCCGGCCCAGAGAATCACCATGTTCGGCCGCTCTTCAAGCACATCCACGGCTTGGCTTCCGTTAAATTCACTCTTGAAGGAAGTATCGGCCGTTTGCCGCCAGGTCTCGTATTCTCGCGGATAGTTTGCGTTATAAATTTCATTGCGGGATTCCATATCCGCAATATCCACTTTCTTATTCGCGTAAATAGAAACGACCTCAGCCCGTCTCTCCGTAATGGAGGCGGCGAGTATCCCCATGACGAAAACAGCCGCCATAGCCCCGAAGAAAAGCAGCCATCCCTGCCAGCTTTTCAGTTTCATCTTTTCAATATCCATAATTTTACTTGGGTTAATTTAAATTGATTTCTATTTCTTGTTCCCTGTACCCAGTTCTTTCTCCAACCATTCAGGAACGATGGATTCGGGAAAAGGCATCCTGGAATTCGGAGTGGATGAGAGACTCGTTTTCCCTCCGTGCGGCACCCCTCGATGGCAAGCCCAGCAAGTCGTTCCCTCACCCGACTCAATCTCTTTGGCTCCCACGCACCCGGTCTTTACAAACTCCGTATTGAGCTGGGTGTGGCAGCGGACGCAGTTTTCCTGGATTACAACCTGGCTTTCAGGAATTGCCCTAATCACCTGATGTTCTCCGCGCATCGTGAAAATCGCGGCATGACGGGAACCGTCCTTCCCTTTGAAATACCATTTCCTCAAGATGTTATCCTGCGGCACATGGCAATCGTTGCAGACCGTATCCCGTCCGTGCGAACTGTGCTTCCATGTCGCATAAAAAGGCCCCATGATATGGCAGTTGATGCAAACATCCGGGTCGTCCAACAAATAGGAATAAGCCCGTGAGGCATAACTCATATAAACAACCAAACCGACAAAAACCCCACAAAACAGGATGGCGATTGCCTTGGCTCGGATAGTCGGCAGAAAAACATTTAGCCCCTTAAAAAGGTATTTCTTCCCGATCTTTATATAAGCGTTTATCCGCATCACTAGCCGCTGGATTCTAAGATGTTGCTTTCTCTAATAGCAATACTTTTATCCGGAAAATTGACCACCTCTGTCCTAACCGCCTTTTTTCGCCTCTTTAAGAATATTGTATCCCCTACCCCCAGTATGGAATAAGGGCTTTTTTAGGCTCGGTTTTTCAACATTCTTTTTGCCCACCGCTCACAGTTTTTTACTTTTTCAAGCGCAAAAATGTGCTATACTGTTCCCTGCGTTACTATGGCAATAGTAAAACCATTTGCTGCAATCAGACCCAGGCCTGAAGTAGCGGGCCAAATCTGCGAACTACCCTATGATGTTGTATCCACCGCTGAAGCACGCGAGCGCGCCAACGGCAAAGAACACAGCTTCTATAGGATCAGCCGCGCTGAAATTAATTTCGATAACGGTATAAACCCTTATTCAGGTGAAGTCTATGCGAAAGCTCGTGACCTCTTCCAGGAATGGGTAGCCGAAGGTTTACTTCGAAAAGATGCTGAGCCCTGCTATTATCTTTATCGCCAGATTATGGGCAATCATACCCAGACCGGATTGGTTGCAACCGTCAGCGCTGAGGAATATCTGAGCGGAGTCATCAAGAAACATGAGTACACCCGCCCGGATAAGGAAAACGACCGCATTAACCACATTGAAGCACTCAATGCCCAAACAGGTCCCGTTTTCTTGACCTACCACTCCAACTCGACTTTAAACAACCTCTTTGCGGCTAAAACTCGTGAAACTCCCGTTGTGGATTTTACGGGTATTGACGGAGTCAGACACGAGGCTTGGGTCATCTCCGATAAAAGCATCCTGAAATCGATCGAAAAAGAGTTCGAACGGATGCCGCATCTCTACATCGCCGATGGGCATCACCGGAGTGCTGCGGCAGCAAAAATCTATCAGACCAGAGACGGCAAGAACGGCAGCGGATACTTTTTGGCCGTTATCTTCCCTCATGATCAGATGCAGATTCTCCCCTACAACCGGGTAATTAAAGACCTGAACGGTTTGAGTCAAAGCGAGTTTTTAAAGAAACTCGAGACGGTCTTCACCGTGATGGATAAACCATTTGATAAACCCGCCAGGAATAAGGAAGTCGGGCTCTTTATGGACGGCCGTTGGTATGGCCTCAGATTCAAAACGGGCCTCTTTACCGGGAGCAATCCGCGCGATCAATTGGATGTACAGCTTCTCCAGGATAAAGTCCTGGCTCCCATCCTGAACATCACAGACCCTCGCACCAGCGAGCGTATCTCCTTTGTCGGAGGGATTCGAGGCACCGTTGAGCTTGAACAGATGGTCTCCTCCGGGCAATATGCATGTGCTTTTTCTATGTTCCCGACCCAAATTGAGGAGGTCATGGATATTGCTGACCAAAATGAAGTCATGCCCCCAAAAAGCACCTGGTTTGAACCCAAGCTTCGGGACGGTATGTTTATCTATCGATACGAGAAAAACTAATAGCCAGAATGAATCAAAAAACAAATCCGGACTCAACGACTCCTGAGGAAAAGATCTCCTTTGAAGAGGGCATCTCCAAACTCAGAGCGCTGGTTTCCGAGATGGAGTCAGGTAACCTGGGCCTTGAAGAGATGATCACTTCCTATGGAGAGGGAGTCAAACTCATTAAATATTGCGAGAAACGACTCGGCGAAGCCGAAGGCAAAATCCGTGAGCTGATGGAAAAAGGCGGACAAATTTCACTTAAAACCAGGGAGGGTAAATGAGCTGCTATCTGGATATGGTCAACTCCCCCGAGCACGTAAAAAAGCTTAAACCCGATCAATTGGTTGAGCTGGCAGCCGAGATGCGCCATGAAATCGTGACAAAGGTCGCCAACTGCGGCGGGCATCTGGCATCCAACCTGGGTATTGTCGATTTAACAATTGCTCTCCACTGGGTTTTTGAAACCCCGAAAGATAAATTCCTCTGGGATGTAAGCCACCAGGTTTACGCTCATAAACTTTTAACCGGCAGAAAAGACCGCTTCCACACCATTCGCCAAACAGGCGGCCTCAGCGGTTTTGCCCTCCGTTCAGAAAGCGATCATGATTGCTTCGGTGCCGGCCATGCCGGTACTGCTCTTTCAGCCGCGCTGGGAATGGCTGTCGCACGCGACAAAAGAGGCTCCAATGAGAACGTCGTCGCTGTTTTCGGTGATGCGGCTCTCACCAACGGCATCTCCTTTGAGGCGCTCAATAACATTGCCAGCAGCACCAAAAAGTTCATCGCCATTCTGAACGACAACAAGTGGAGCATTGATCGCAACGTAGGCGCTGTCTCCAACTTCTTGAACCGCCTGTTGATGCGGCCCACTTTTAACAAACTCCAACGCGAGTTTGAGCGCTGGCTCAATAAACTGCCCGATCAACATGCCTCACGGGCCAGACGTATCTCCAGTAAAGCCGGAGAAGCCTTTAAACTGGCCGTAACCTCTATTTCTATTCGGCCCAATGAGGAGCAGGCCCTTCCGCCTCTAGAGAACCAACAGGATTATAACGTGGATGGCAAAGGCGGTGGCGGCACCAGCAGTTCTTTCTTTGAAGACCTGGGCTTCAAATACCTGGGCCCCATGGATGGCCATGACATTCCTACCTTGATCAGGGCTCTTGAGTTTGCTCGCGAATCTGATTCGCCCATCGTCCTGCACGTCATTACCACCAAGGGGAAGGGCTATGAGCCCGCCATGACTCAGCCCACTCGTTTCCATGGAGTCGGTCCCTACAACCCGGATGATGGCCTGGCCATTAAATCAAAAACGCCTACCCCTCCTTCCTGGCAAAAAGTTTTCGGAGATACGATGCTCAAGCTTTGCAAACGTGATGAAAATATCGTCGGCATCACGGCTGCTATGCCCAGCGGAACAGGCTTGGATATACTGGCCAGAGAACGCCCTCAACAATATATTGATGTAGGTATTGCCGAAGAACATGCCGTTGTTTTTGCCTCTGCCATGGCAACCATGGGATACCATCCCGTTGTCGCCATTTACTCCTCTTTTATGCAGCGTGCCTTCGATTGCGTCATGCATGATGCGGCTCTTCAATCTCTGCCCGTCGTTTTCTGTATGGATCGGGCGGGTCTCTCTCCCAACGATGGGCCTACCCATCACGGCGTTTTTGATATCTCTTTCCTGCGGCCTCTGCCCAACATCGTCCTGATGTCTCCACGTAACGAAGATGAACTTCAGGATATGCTCTATACGGCGACGCGCCTGAGTCAGCCTGCGGCCATCCGCTATCCTCGCGGCCCTGCTGAAGGCGTCCCCGTTAAGGAAACACCTTCTGTCCTGGAAATCGGCAAAGGTGAAGTCGTCAGAAGCTGGCAAAAAACCGAAGGCAGCAAGATCGCTATCTTTGCCTTGGGCAACATGAACTCCATGGCTCTTAAGGCGGCCGAGGCGCTTTCTCTGGAAGGTTACGAAACTGCCGTCATTGACCCGCGCTTCATCAAGCCCCTGGATGAGCAGCTCACCCTTTTCTACGCACAAAATGCGGATCTGATAGTCACCGTTGAAGACCACATGCTCAATGGCGGCTACGGCAGCGCGGTCCTTGAGCTCCTCTGCAACCACTCTGTTCAGATCCCGGTGATTCGAATCGGCTGGCCGGATAAATTCGTGGAACACGCCACCACCACTGAAGAGCTTCAGAATAAATATGGCTTGAACGTGGAAACCATCCTGGAAAAAGTAAAAGGTCACTTTAATAACGCTGGAGAGCTATCACAAAAACAGTTTAAAATCTACGGGTCCTCACCCCTTTAAACTCTCTTGCAGATACCAGCAAGCACCTAAAATTTTTAGAACAAACGACAGATGAAATACACGACAGTAACCCCTCCTGAAGGCGAAAAAATTCAGAACGTAAACGGTAAACTCAGCGTACCCGATCATCCCGTAATCCCTTTCATTCGTGGTGACGGCACCGGCCCCGATATTTGGGCTGCCAGCCAGCGGGTATTCGATGCCGCAGTTTCGCAAGCCTATAAGGGCAGCCGAAAAGTCTCCTGGTTCGAAGTATATGCAGGCGGATTGGCCAAAGAAAAATTTGATACATGGCTCCCCGATGATACCGTCAATGTTTTCCGTGATTACCTGGTCGGCATCAAGGGACCTCTCACCACGCCCATCGGCGGAGGCTTCCGCTCTCTCAACGTTGCCCTGCGCCAGATGCTCGATCTCTATGTCTGTCTGCGTCCCGTCCAGTATTTCTCCGGTGTTCCCAGCCCCGTCAAACATCCTGAAAAGGTGAACATGGTGATCTTCCGCGAAAATACGGAGGATATCTATGCCGGAATCGAATACGTGGCCGGCTCACCCGAAGCCGCCAAAATTCTGGAGTTTTTCAAAAAAGAATTCCCCAATGATTTCAAAAAAATCCGCTTTGGAAATGAAGAGTCTCCCATGGTCGGCATCGGAATCAAGCCCGTTTCTCGTGAAGGCACTGTGCGTCTGGTGAAATCCGCCATCCAATACGCCCTGCGTGAAAAGCGCAAAAATGTCACCCTCGTCCATAAAGGCAACATCATGAAATACACCGAGGGCGCCTTCCGCGATTGGGGCTATGCCTGCGCCGAAGAGCTCTTCGGCAGCCAGGTTTATACCTGGGCTCAGTGGGAAAGAACCAAGAAAGCCCACGGCGAAGAAGCCGCCAATGAAGAACAGAAAAAAGCCCTCGCTGCAGGTGCTATTCTGGTAAAAGATGCAATCGCTGACATCACCCTCCAGCAGATATTGACCCGACCCTCCGATTTCGATGTCATCGCCACACCGAACCTCAACGGCGATTACCTCTCCGATGCTCTGGCTGCACAGGTAGGAGGTATTGGTATTGCGCCCGGCGGCAACATCAATTACACCACCGGCCACGCCATCTTTGAGGCCACCCATGGAACGGCTCCCAAGTACGCCAACCAGGATAAAGTCAATCCCGGCAGCGTTATCTTGAGCGGCGAAATGATGTTCCGTTATCTGGGTTGGACCGAGGCCGCAGACCTGATCATCTCCGGTTTGAATGGCGCGATCTCATCCAAGCGGGTCACTTATGATTTTGCCCGTCTCATGGACCACTCCACCGAAATTAAATGCTCTGAGTTCGGAGACAACATTATCGCTAACATGAAGTAGAACTTCTAATATCCTGTGATATTTTTTTTCACTGAAACCAAAAAAACTGTGCATCAGTCCTCTTCCGCCTTATAATTTAGACGCGGTTGACAAAGACGAACATGAAGAAAATCGAAGCAATCATCAGACCTTATAAACTTGAAGACGTAAAACAGGCTCTTTCCGCCCTCGGGATCGATGGAATGACCGTAACGGAAGTAAAAGGATTCGGCCGACAGAAAGGCCATACAGAAATTTACCGCGGTAGTGAATATACTCTGGATTTTTTACCCAAGATCCGCATCGAAATTGTCCTCCCCGATAACCAGGTGTCGCAGGCCATCAAGGTGATCGTCGAATCTGCCAGAACCGGAAAAATCGGAGATGGAAAAATCTTCATCTATCCGGTAGAGGACGCGATTCGAATCCGGAGCGGTGAGATGGATGAAAACGCACTGCACTGATTTTCAGATTGTTTTCAAAATTCTTGTGTTTATCCTCCTTTTCTCTGGAAGAGGAAGTTTTTTTACTTTAGCATGGAGCCCGGGATTGCCTGCATGGCATCTATCGCCCGGGCATCCACACTCATAGATGAATACACCCAAAACTGTCATTGAAATGGCAAAAAAGTATGCCGCAAAAATGGTGGACTTGAAGTTTGTGGATACTTTTGGTACCTGGCAGCATTTTTCAGTCCCTGTCCGGGAACTGAGTGAAGATTCCTTTTCGGAAGGTTTTGGCATCGACGGCTCCTCCATCCGGGGGTGGAAGAGCATCGAAGCCAGCGACATGCTGGTTGTACCCGATCCTGACACAGCCTTCATGGATCCCTTCTGTGCCG
Source organism: uncultured Verrucomicrobiota bacterium (assembly GCA_964609795.1). Lineage (GTDB taxonomy): Bacteria > Verrucomicrobiota > Verrucomicrobiia > Limisphaerales > UBA1412 > UBA1412. The sequence continues at coordinate 1,328 of CAZSTC010000004.1, read as the reverse complement.
TCCCCACCCTGAGTCTGACTTGCACAGTTCAGGAGACAAGTACTCGCGAGCTCTACAACCGCGATCCCAGGGTAATTGCGCAACGCGCGGAAAATTTCCTTGAAGGAAGCGGTTTCGCCGATACCGCCTATCTGGGCGCAGAGGCTGAGTTTTTTATTCTCGATAGTGTTCGCTATGAAAATAAAAACCACTCTGCCATGTTCGAAATTGATTCTGCTGAAGGAATTTGGAACAGTGCACGCCAGGAAATGCCTAACCTGGGTTACAAAGTACGCCATAAAGAAGGTTATTTCCCGGTCGCTCCCACCGATTCTCTTCAGGATATCCGCACCGAAATGGTGCTCGTTTTGGAAGAACTCGGATTGCAGGTAGAGCGCCATCATCGCGAAGTCGCAACCGCAGGGCAAACGGAAATCGATTTTTGTTTCGACACTCTCTTGAAGTCCGCCGACAAGATGATGGTATTTAAATACGCGGTCAAAAACGTCGCTTTACGCCATGGCAAAACAGTGACCTTCATGCCCAAACCGATGTTCGCTGATAACGGCTCAGGCATGCACATCCATCAATCCCTCTGGAAAAAAGGCAAACCGCTCTTTGCAGGCAGCGAGTACGCAGGCTTGAGTCAGATGGCCCTCCACTACATGGGCGGCATCTTGAAGCACGCCCGGGCTCTTTGCGCCTTTTGCAGCCCTTGCACCAACTCCTACAGGCGTCTGGTCCCAGGCTACGAGGCACCGATCAACCTGGCCTACAGCGCCAATAACCGCAGCGCTGCCATCCGCATCCCCACTTTCAGCTCCAACCCCAAAGCCAAGCGCATTGAGTACCGCCCGCCTGATCCCTCTGCAAATCCCTATCTGGCCTACTCTGCTCTTTTAATGGCGGGTCTGGACGGCGTGATGAATAAAATCGACCCCGGCGAGCCGATGGATAAAAATATCTATGAACTTCCTCCTGAAGAGCTCAAGAATATCCCTCATGTCCCCTCGAGCTTGGGTGATGCCCTGAATTACATGGAGCAGGATCATGAGTTTTTATTGAAGGGCGATGTCTTCAGCCGCGACTTCCTGGAAACCTATGTCCGGATCAAACGCAAAGAAGATTTGACTCTTCGCCTGCGCCCTCATCCCATCGAATACGAAATGTATTACGATGTATAAGGGCTAGCGAGTCGCCTACTAATCTTTCAACTGAAAAAGACGTACCCTCAAAGTACGTCTTTTTTCATTTAAACACGCTCTCTCCAATCGAGTGGGGGCTAGAGTTTCTTAGAGAATCTAGCCCCTGTCACACCACCGTACGTACCGTTCGGCATACGGCGGTTC
>CAZSTC010000003.1:56810-65576 GCA_964609795.1 uncultured Verrucomicrobiota bacterium | reverse complement strand
CGGGACATCAAAATTTATTCCCTTTCGGTGTCCTTTATATTTGACGAACTGCGCAACATCCCCTGTCTTGCGACAAACTTGCCGATATATGCCTCTCTCCACTACAGTTGATTGAATAAAACGAATTATGAATTTTTTAAAATCCTCTCTTGTTTACGCTCCAGCCGTCTCAAGCAAGCGATGACCATATACGTCTTCATAGAAAACAGTAGCGTAAATGTGACTAAGTTCCGCTTGGACTTGAGCATCCGAAAGGTGTAACTCATTAGTCAGACGCATAACCAGGTATTCACGACCTTGAAGAGCCGTGCGTATTTTTGTATGAACCATTCCACACCGCAAATAAAAAGCTATACGCCTTTGAGAAAGGTGTTGTTCTGCGTCAGTAAAGGCGGAGGAAGGGGATTCAACTTCGATGACAATTTCCTGGTTTAATTCTAAGAAAGCCTCTCGTAACAGTTCGATAAGTAAAGTCCCATATCCATTAGCGCGGTAAGCGGGCCGGATAGCACAAAAATCCAACAAGACGCAAGGACCATTTGGGACTGAACAAATAAACGAGTAACCGATTAGTTCGTCCTCCTCATACAGGCCATACCCAAAGTACAAGCCTGATTCAACCAAAGGGGCCACTTCGTTTAAAGGCCTGATTTCATTAGAATGGAAATCTCGAGGGAGATGTGTTTGATATATTAGAAGAGCGTCAATAGATGACAGCTTTTGAAGTTTCATATTGTTTCTGTCTTCCAGTCAAGGTGCTCCCCCGACGTACAATTGGAGACAGAAAAGAGCTAATTCTTGGTTAGCATCTTTATTCGTTTGTGCCCATTTTTTTTACGAGGGAAACGGGCTTCCCTCGGCTCGCATAAAACTGGCTATGCAAGCACCCGATTTTCGGTAACACCACAATTGGCGTAATTGTCAGTATCCTAGCTCATGCTTGGAAATTGTCAAGCAATGAATTTTATTTTATTGTAGTAAAGTAATCATTGGAGGTGGCTGGAAGATGAAACCGATGTTCTTATGTAAGAAAGAAGTAGACAAGTTTGATATAGCTTCGCATAATGGCCACGTGATGGACGGAGGTGCTCAGGTGCTGATATGAAGCAAAGATCATCCTGCACAGGCCAGCCATGTAACAATTTTAAGCATGTTTTTAGAGCATGCATATAAGGTAATACGTTCAATATTTAACTATTATGGAAGTTATCATTCAGCCCACGAGGGAAGCAGCTGCGCTGCTGACGGCAAAAGTTATTGCGGACGAAGTTAGAAAAAACCCAAGCGCCGTTTTGGGGTTTGCTACGGGTGCGACTGTCGAGCCGGTTTATGCTAATTTGATTGAGATGCACCACAAAGAAGGGCTGGATTTCTCTCTCTGCAAGTCTTTCAACCTGGACGAATACGTGGGGCTCAGCGGAGATCATCCGGGGTCTTACCGCTATTTTATGAATAGCCATCTCTTTGACCATATCAACATTGATAAACGCAACACGAGAGTGCCAAATGGGATGGCGAGTGATTTGGCTGCGGAGTGTTTGACCTACGAGGAGGCGATCTGGCATGCAGGTGGTATTGATTTGCAGTTGGTTGGCATTGGAATGGACGGGCATATTGGCTTTAATGAGCCGATGTCTTCCCTTCAAAGCCGGACTCGTGTGAAACAGCTTAATCCGGTTACGATTCGCCAAAACGCCGGGTACTTCGGTGGTGCTGATAAAATGCCCCGCCGCGCCATTACCATGGGTGTAGGGACTATTTTAGATTCGCAGCGCTGTGTACTGCTTGCAACTGGTTCCGCAAAAGCGGAGATTTTGGCTGAAGCGATAGAAGGTCCATTTTGTGCCAGGGTGACTGCGTCCGCACTTCAGTGGCATCGCCGCGCCGTGGTCATTGTGGACGAGGCTTGTGCTGCCAATCTGAAAAACCGTGAGTACTATGACTGGTCATTTGCCCACGAACCTGAATGGGCTGCGTTTCGTGGTTAGTTTAGTTCATTACGTACTGGATGCATGAATGCGTTTAAAGCTGATTTGCTAACAACTTATATCCACGAAAATAGTAAAAAAATGGCTGCTGCGGCTGCAACTGCGGCGGCAGCCGTTATAGTGGATTCAATTGAAGCTCGTGGTTTGGCACGCGTAATTTTGGCGACGGCAGTATCTCAAGTAGAATTTTACGAATCCTTAGTTTCATGCAAAGCGGTAGATTGGAGTCGTATCATCGTCTTTCATATGGACGAATTCCTTGGTATCTCCGAGTCACACTCTGCCAGTTTTGGCCGTTTTTTAAATCAATATCTTCTTACTCGCATCCCTGTTAGGGCTGCACATAAAATTCAAGGTGATGCGCTGCAACCCTTACGCGAATGCGCTCGTTACGAAGCATTGCTCAAAGAGAGCCCGATTGATCTTTGTTGCCTTGGGGTAGGTGAGAATGGTCATATTGCTTTTAATGACCCGGATGTCGCTGATTTTAAGGAAGAGCAATGGCTTAAACTGGTGAAAATGGATGATCGTTGTCGCCAACAGCAGGTCAAAGACAGGGTCTTTAGTACGTTAAATGATGTTCCCTCGTACGCCTATACTTTAACAATTCCGGCATTGATGGCGGCTCGGCAAATAATTGGAATTGTGCCGGGAAGCCATAAAGCTGAGGCGGTTGCCAGAATGCTTCAGAATCCTGTTTCGACCACTTGCCCCGCCTCGGTATTAAGGCAGCACCCGAAGGCTGAACTACACTTGGACTCTCTCGCTGCAGAGCGTCTTCTCATTGTTTAATTGCCTCACTTTTGCGTTTTATAGGCTGTTTTATTGGGTTTGTGGTTGAAATCTCTTGCCATAAGGCAGAATCTCCGCTACAAGATATGGGCTCACTTTTTGGTGGGTAGCAAGAATTAGAGGCGGGGTAGCCAAGTGGTAAGGCAGAGCTCTGCAAAAGCTTTATTCACCGGTTCGAATCCGGTCCTCGCCTCCATGTCCGTTTCTTCAATACTTCAACAACTCCGTTTTTTTATATTAAAATTCCTTCTACTGTATTTGAATTTTTTTTGAATCCGTGCTACCTGTTACTACCTTAACGGTAGCGCGCTTCTGTAGATGCAGATGCTTTGAAGAAAATGTTATGAAAGAAGATATGAAAAAACTAACTAATAATGCTGGAGCTCCTGTTCCGGACAACCAAAATGTTATCACCGCTGGGCCTCGTGGGCCTATGATGCTTCAGAGTACGTGGTTTCTGGAAAAATTGGCACATTTCGATAGGGAGGTTATTCCAGAGAGGCGTATGCATGCCAAAGGCTCAGGTGCCTACGGTACTTTTACGGTTACCCATGACATTACTCGGTACACAAAAGCTAAAATTTTTTCTGAAGTGGGTAAAAAAACAGAACTGTTCGCCCGTTTCTCTACAGTTGCTGGAGAAAGAGGCGCGGCAGACGCTGAGCGTGATATTCGTGGGTTTGCATTAAAATTCTATACGGAAGAAGGTAACTGGGACATGGTTGGAAACAATACTCCGGTCTTTTTTTTAAAGGACCCTCTGAAGTTTCCTGATTTAAATCACGTAGTCAAGCGGGACCCGCGTACCAACATGCATTGTGCAAAAAGTAATTGGGACTTTTGGACACTGCTGCCTGAAGCTTTACACCAGGTCACTGTAGTTATGAGTGATCGTGGAATTCCTGCCAGCTATAGGAATATGCATGGTTTTGGCAGCCATACATACAGCTTCATTAACGCCAAGAACGAGCGCCATTGGGTTAAATTTCACTTCCGCACTGAACAGGGCATAAAAAATCTAACGGATGCGGAGGCTGAGGCAATTATTGGGAAAGATAGAGACAGTCATCAACGCGACCTTTATGAGAATATAGAGAAAGGCAATTTCCCCAAATGGAAATTCTACATACAGATAATGACTGAAGATCAGGCCAGAAATTGTCCTTATAATCCGTTTGATTTAACCAAAGTATGGTCACACAAAGATACCCCGTTGATTGAGGTAGGGATTTTTGAGTTGAATCGTAATCCGGAAAATTATTTTGCGGAAGTTGAACAGTCTGCCTTTAATCCAGCCAACGTGGTGCCAGGAATCAGCTTTTCACCGGATAAGATGCTTCAGGGCAGGTTGTTCAGCTATGGCGATGCTCAACGTTACCGTTTGGGCGTTAATCATCATTTGATTCCCGTAAACAAACCTCGCTGCCCCTTCCATAGTTACCACAGGGATGGAGCCATGAGGGTGGATGGGAACTATGGCAGCACTTTGGGGTACGAGCCCAATAGCTATGGACAATGGCAAGAACAACCAGAGTATAAAGAGCCGCCCTTGCCTATAGGTGATGTCGCTGACCACTGGAACCACCGTGAGGATGATGACGACTACTACAGCCAGCCTGGAGCCCTATTCCGCCTGATGACCATTGATCAGCAACAAGCACTCTTTGGAAATACGGCTAGGGCAATGGGATGCTCTCCGAAAGAAATTAAAATCAGGCATATTCGCAATTGTATGAAAGCGGATCCTGCCTATGGAAAAGGCGTTGCAAACGCACTGAACATTCCTTTAAGCGATGTAGATTAGGCGGAAAACTAGCCTAAAAAACATGTAACCGGCAGACGGGATAGAGAGCAAAGACTATCTCGTCTGTTGCGTTTTGCGATGATCTTGGCTTATATCTTGAATTTTTTTAAAGGTGTGAATACACTGTCCTCTAATGATCTTAAACTTTGAGAATAAATTTAGGTTTTCGAACTCAACGGCAGCGCTCCTTCTCTCCGTTGTCCTAACGTTTGGTTTATGCGTTTTAGAAATTAAGGGAGCCGACATTGTCCAATTTTCCGGGATTTCAGATGGGTCCGCAGGTGTTATTTTAGGCTCAGAAAAGGCAGGATATAAGCTTTTAATAGCCGATGACGAAGATGCCAATTTAAGGATATACCCTCTAAGCGGAGGGCCCCCGGAGAAAATAATATCCATCAAGGAAGAAATGTCGGATATTAAAGGAAAGAAAGAGTTCGATTTAGAGGGCTCTGCCAGAGTAGGGAACACCGTTTATTGGATATCGTCGCATGGACGCAACTCAAAGGGCAAGCAGCAGCTTTCCAGACACGTTTTCTTTGCAACTCGTGTCGATGATGCGACTCTTTCTGTAAACGTGATAGGCAAACCTTTTCAGGGGCTCCTGGGAGCGATTGCTTCAGAACCGGAACTCAGAGAGTTTCAATTAGAAAAATCAGCACTTCTTGAACCTAAGAAGCCCAACGGCTTTAACATTGAGGGCCTCGCAGCAACTCCTGAGGGGGCGCTTCTGATTGGTTTTCGGAATCCGATTCCAGAGGGAAAGGCGCTACTTGTTCCTCTGAAAAACCCCGAGGAAGTTATTAATGGAATTAAGCCTGTTTTTGGTAAACCGATTACTTTGGATTTGGGTAGGCTTGGAATTCGAGACATTTGTTACAGTGAGAATGGATATCTGATTATTGCCGGCCCTTATGACAAAGGAAATTGTAAGCTCTATTCTTGGGATGGAAAACCGCAGAATGCTCCCGTAGAAGTTCTGAAATCTTTTCCTCCTGGTTTTTCAGCAGAGATCATTTTTTCCTTCCCAGAAAAAACAGACAAAAAATGGTTTGCTGTATCTGATGATGGCAGCAAATTGGTTAATGGCGTCGAGAATAAGAAACTGCCCTTGAGTCAGCGAACTTTCAGAGGAATGTGGGGAGAATAATGAGTAGCAATGTTAATGTCTTAATCGGACCTGCAGGATCAGGTAAAACGACTCGCTGTGTAAACTCAGCCCGCAGTATTATTGGAGCTTCGCCCAAGGGCCTGCCACTTATTTTTCTTCTTCCACGACAGTCCACTTTCCAAATTGAGCAGATTGTCTACTCCGAGGGTGCTATTGGAAGTACGCGCCTTCAGGTTGTTAGTTTCGAGAGAACATGTCTTTTTTTGTATAAGCACTTGGGTATGGAAGTCCCTCGTATTTTGAGTCAGGAATCCTGTGCAATGTTATTGCAGATGATCCTGAACAAATACGGCGAAAATCTTAAATTTTATCCCAGGCAATGCATGGACACAGAGCTTACAGATCAGCTTTTGGAAACATTGCACGCTTTACATCAGCAAAAGGTTTCTGTCGAGTCTCTAAAGAAAGTGGTTCAAGGGTTGGCGGCTAATGGCTCAAAATCGCGTCTGTCAGACAAATTGGGGGATATCACGTTTTTGTATGAAAAATACCTCGAGTGGTTACAGAAGAAGTCGCTTCTCGACCAAAATGTTTTACTAGTTCAGCTTGCCCAGATTTTGAACCAGTGGAAGGTTGATCATCCAGAAGATAACTTGATAGAACAGGTATGGCTGGACGGATTTGTAGATTTGTCGCAACAGGAAATTGATTTTTTGGGAGCTTTAGCAAATGTGAGTCGGGCGACCACAATTGTCATTTGCCTCGAGATCGAAGGAACGGGAGATTGTAAAGAGGAGGTGAGGGAGGCTCGGCCATTTTGGAACCATACTCTTCCTCTGTACAAAAAAATTCTGAACTACTTCTCAGACAAGACCCGTTATAATCTAAAAATAAAATCTCTCAGCGAATCTCTCAGCCCGGATACCAAGCCCAATCGTTTCTCTGAAGCCCCAGCGCTTGCATGCCTTGAGAAGAATTGGCTTTCTCGGAAAGGAGCTGGTTGCGGTGAAATTTCCGGAAATATAGAGGATGAAATTGAGATATGCCAGTGTCCGGAAATCTGGGATGAAGCGGTTTTTGCAGCCCGCAAGATTATTGAATACTTACAGAAAGGGGATACACCCCGATATTATCGAGACTGCTTTGTTGTTTTCAGAAATATAAATGCGTATCAGGGAGCTTTCCAGAGAGTATTTAGACGCTATAACATCCCGTTTTTTGTGGATATCCCGCAACGTATTCTCCATCACCGTGCCGCAGAATTGACTTTGCAAGCTTTTAAAACAATTGTTTTCGGCTGGAAAAATTTCAACCTCCTTTCTGTTTTGAAAACAGAACTGGCTGGAGCATCACTTCAGGAAATAGACATTTTGGAAGAACAGCTTCTGAAGTACAATTATTCTGGTATAGAATTTTGGCAACAGTGGCTATGCCCTGACAAGGGCAAGGGAGATGAAGACAAAACGAAAAAAGCCAGAAATACGTTTATACACATAACCAAAAATAGTATTGCTCCCTTACTTAAATTTGATGAATCTTTAAGAGCGAATGAAAAGATTTCGGGGGATAGCTTGTGTAGCGCCATCGAAGATGTTTGGAATAGTTATGGCTTAAAAAACAGTTTAGAAGAATGGAGCCAAAGAAACTGGGATATTCACGCGGAACTGGGTAGTGGATTATCCCCTAATATCCATTTGACGGTTTGGGAAGAGCTAAAAAGGTGGCTGGAAAATATAAGGCTAGCCTTCGGTTCCGAACAGTATACTTTGGCAGAATGGGCCAAAATTATAGAAGCCGGTATTAAATCTGTTTTTGTAGCGGCGATTCCTCCCAGTCTTGATCAAGTTGTACTGGGAAACATTGACCGGTCTCGCAGTTCTTCCGTTAAGCTGGTGATTGTTCCTGGAGCTAATGAAACTGTTTTCCCGGCTTATGAAGAAGAGAAAAGTCTGTTTACAGATAACGAAACGCAGACTCTCCAAAATTTAATAAAAGCTCCTGTCGCGCTCCGACTGAATTCATTCCAGAAAACGGATAAAGAAAATTACCTCTCCTATATGTCGTTTACCCGTTCAAGCCAAAAGCTGATTGTCAGCTATGCTAGCCAAAACGACAATGGATCCCCATTGAAACCATCTCGCTACATTTTTGAGCTAAAAAAAATATTTCCTCAGTTGCAGGAGACAAAGTTTTTTAATGAAAACCTGAGGGATGTCGGCACCTTAACTCATAGTGAGGATCAGGTTCAAAATGAGACGGAGACCAACCAGCAACTCATTACGGACGCAGTAAGTAAATTTTATGGAACGGAGTGCTCCTTCAGTGTGAGTAACCTTGAATCTTATGCAAATTGCCCATTTCAATTTTTTGTCAAAGGCATTGCAAAATGCAGAGAGCGTGAAGAGTGGGGGATGGAGGCAGACAAGCTGGGGACTTTTATGCATCTTGCCCTGCGTCTATTTCATGAAAAAGTAATAAAATCCGGTGAGGAGAAATCTTGGCGATCTCAGCTTGAAGATTCGCTTGGGACACGGGAATTAGTTCATGAATGCGTTAAAGAGGCAGCTCAGGAAGTTTTTAACCAAAGAGACGATTCAAGTTTCACTGACTTTGGTGGTGCATCAGAGATGCTAAATGTGGAAAAGAAAGTAAACTTCTTTCTAAATACAATGAATGTTTATTTTAAAACATATCAATTTGATCCGGCTTTCGCTGAGTTAGGTTTTGGAAAAGATTTTCCACTTTGCTGGAAAATGGAGGTTAATGAAAAAGATATTTACATCTCTGGACGTATTGATCGAGTAGATATTCATAAAACTAGTAATAATATATGGGTAGTAGTGATTGACTACAAATCTGGAAAAAAAGAGTTTGATAATAAAGATTTTTATGCTGGAATTCAACTCCAATTAATCTCTTATATTTGTGCTCTTAGACATGGTGATATTATAAAGTTAATTGAAAAAGAGTCTCATTCTGAAATAAATAAATCTATGGAAATTGGAGGCGCATTTTATGTGCGACTTAAAACTCCTTTTTTGACAAATAAGGAAGCTACAAAACCATTTCAACAT